>NZ_JBHYCW010000001.1:0-145780 GCF_051861365.1 Sediminibacterium sp.
TGATGGAACGCAGATTTTTATGATGGTTTATGATGGTAATCTATCGGCGCTCATCATAATAATCATAAAAAATCTGCAGCCCATAAAAGTTGAGAGAAAACAATGATTGCGGAGACAGGTATGCACACGGAATAAATAAATTATTCCGCCGTTCAACGAAATTTTCAAGCGATTCAGTTCACCACCTTATCAGCACAGCAACTACTCGCAAAAGCTTCCGGCTTGGCTTTGAAGGCAAAGCCCATACCTAGGATATAACCCATGGCTTCGCGTAATGCATCATTGCTTTTGAATTGCGGATTGGTATTGATGTCGGCATGCACTTCCATGTCTACCTGGTGCTCAATAAAGAGATCACAGAGTTCATAGGCGATCTCTATACTTTTGGCTACTTCAACCAACATCCGCTCTTTGATGTGGTATTTCTGCTTGGTCTTCTCATTGTGAATGTACATGAACCCACCATTGTGTTCGCGCAGAAAAACGATGACCGTTGCAAATTCGGTATCATCGCCCTTAACCTGGCTGTCGGTTCCGATACATACTTTGAGCTTAGTGCCATTCGCAGACTCCCTTTTAATAGCTTCTGCTACAGCTTCTTTGATGGGAAGGTGAATAGGTTCACCATTGAATTTTCTCCAACGCATAAGTGGAAGGTTTTTGTAAGTTACCGATTAATCTGCTTTCCTTGAACGAGTTAAGAATTTCTTATTGTTCACAAGTGTGGATTAGTCCATAGCTGATGGTCCATAGTCCATGGCAAGCACAATTCATCTGCCATAAGCTTCCTAACATTGCTGTCCGGTAAAATCAGCTATGAGCTGCGTGCCTTGAGCTATGCGCCTTTTAATATTGAATTTGCAGCTTCAAATAGCATCGTTGTAACGATCAAATACTTCTTTTATACAAGTATTTTCCAAAAACTATTTCGCAAACCCCTCTATTTATTCTAGAAATGCAGATAGTCTACAATAGCCGGCAATCTTAGCACGGAGCTTGTGGCTCAAGGCTCACAGCCTATTTTCCCCGGACAATAATGGCTTCCTACTATGGACTATCGACCATGGACTATGGACTATGACGCCCCGCAACTTTGTCACATTTTCAATATTTGTACGGAAATTGAAGGTTAATTGCACTCAAATCTTATACATGAAAATTCTCCTGCATTATCTCAAACCTTATAAATGGCTCGTGGTGCTGGCTTTGGTGCTGGCTGGGATCAATCAAACTTTCTCACTTTTCGACCCTATGATCTTTGGTAAACTCATTGATCAGTTCGCCAATAGCCCTAAAATAAACCCGGATGGCAGTTTTCGTACAGAAAGTCAGTTCATCAATGGCATTATGTTCATGTTGCTGCTGTTGGTAGGAACTGCCATGGTGAGCCGAATCGCCAAAGCTTTTCAGGATTATACCGTAAATGTCATCATCCAAAAATTTGGCGCGAAAATCTTTACCGATGGATTGAAACATTCTATGCGCCTGCCCTATCAGGAATTTGAAGACCAGCGCAGTGGCGAAACTTTATCGATCCTTACCAAAGTTCGTTCTGATACCGAGAAATTCATCGGTTATGTCATCAATGTATTATTCGGCATCATTGTGAGTGTGGTCTTTGTATCTATTTATGCTACCAGACTTCACTGGTCGATTGTTCCTATTTATTTGGGTGGCGCTTTGATGATTGCTTTTGTCACCAACTTGCTGAGTAAGAAAATCAAAGTGATCCAAAAAAATATCGTAAAGGAAACCACTTCATTAGCAGGTTCCACCACAGAGAGTTTAAGAAATATTGAATTGGTAAAAAGTCTGGGACTGACAGATCAAGAAGTAAAACGACTCAATACCAACACGTATAAAATTCTGGGGCTTGAATTGAAAAAAGTGAAAAGTATACGTTCACTTAGTTTTATTCAGGGCACCATGGTGAACTTTCTCAGACAGGTCATTACTTTTACCTTGATGTGGTTGATTTATCGTGATGTTTTAACAGTGGGTCAATTGATTTCATTACAGTTTTATAGCTTCTTCATTTTTGGTCCATTACAAGAGATCGGAAGTATCATCATGAGTTATCGTGAGGCAGAAGCTTCCTTACAAAATTTTCATAACCTGATGGGCAAAAAAGTAGAACCCAGACCCGATCATCCTCAACAAGTGGGCACCATTGAAGAATTGGCATTTGATCAGGTAGTGTTCAAACACCAGACTGCTCAATATCGTGCATTGGATGGTATTTCATTTGATGTAAAGAAAGGAGAAACCATTGCTTTTGTTGGACCATCCGGTTCCGGAAAAAGTACTTTGGTGAAATTGTTGGTAGGATTGTATCGTCCACAAGAGGGACATATTTATTATAACAAAGTGAATGGCGCCAATATGAATTTTGATGAACTGAGAAATCAGATCGGATTTGTAACGCAGGATACACAATTATTCGCCGGTACCATCAGAGAAAATCTCAGCTTTGTATACCCACAAGCTACTGAGGCAGAATTACTGGAAGCTTTATCCAAAGCCAGTTGCAACAATTTATTATCACGTGCGGAAAAAGGTTTGGACACCATGATTGGTGAAGGTGGATTGAAATTGAGTGGTGGAGAAAAACAGCGCTTATCTATTGCCAGAGCATTACTCAGACATCCGCGTTTATTGATTTTTGATGAAGCAACTTCTGCATTGGATAGTATCACCGAAGAAGAAATCACCAATACCATCCGTAATATCTCGAGAGAGAAAGAACAGATCACAGTTATGATTGCTCACCGCTTAAGTACCATCATGCATGCAGATCGGATCTATGTTTTAGAAAAAGGACAAGTAGTGGAGACAGGCAATCATAGTTCGCTCATCAATGAAAAGGGATTGTACTATGCTATGTGGAGACAGCAGATTGGCGAAAGAAAAAATTTATCTATACCCGTTTAAACAGAGAAATAAGAAACATGAAATAAGAAATCAGGAAGTGAAATTTCTCTCCGTTTCTGATTTCTTATTTCATGTTTCTTATTTCTTATTTCCTAGTCCCTTCCAAACTTCTTTCTAAAATACTCAATCACCGAAGGATCTTCCAGTCCTTCCATATCACTGAGTTCTAATTCAAGGGCTTTGGTGCTGAGTTGGATTTCAATAAGAGAAAGAAACAAGGAAGCAGCAAAGCAGATCAAACTGATGGCAAATACAATATTGGCGGCGATCATGAATTGGGTATAGATGAGGTACATACAGATGATACAGCCTAAAAAAGTAACCACCCCCAATGCCTGCATATTTTTGATCAGCTTCAATCGGTAACGTAGGTTTTTGATCTGACCATGAATGATATGTTTCTGTTCATGGCTCTGGTATTTATCATGCAAGCTTCGAATACGATTCGATAAAGAAAGGAACCGATTGGTATATGCCAGCATGATGAGGCTAATGGCGGGGAACAGCAATGCGGGTGTGTTTAAGTTGATCTCCATGCTTAAAATTAAGAAAGAACCGGTATTTAGGGGGTGTCAAAAATGAAGTGACCGCCGCGAGATTGGTTTGATGGCTTATGGTTCATGGCTTATAGTCGATAGTCCATGGTCCATGGTCTATAGTAAAAGATTGGGGATGTCTCAAAATAAAGTAACCGCTGCGAGATTTGTTTGATGGCTAATGGTTCATGGCTGATGGTCGATGAACCATGGACTATGGACTAAAAAAAAGAGGCTGTATCAAAAGTCTGATACAGCCTCAATGCTTAAACTAAAACAAAACCCTGAGAAAAATTATTGAATGCGTGCTACAAAATTCACTTCAATATCTGTTTCACCAACGGTTACAGGATCATTGGATCCTTTAGAACCCGGCTTATGTTTCAGGGTAACTTTTACGGTACCCGGACCGCTTACAGCACCACAATTCCATCTGCTGGTAACACCCAAAGGACGACCATTCGGGTCTGTATTCAAACCATTTATAGTAATATTCACCCCATTTGGCTGAAAATAGAACTGATGATCGTTGGCTTCTGCATTGATTTCTATAGTAATATCTTTAGCCGGCGATTTACTTTCATCCAATACCTGAACGGTACAGTTGTACTGCTTGTTAGGCGCTAATATGATTTGTTCATTTTGTGTGGGAGCATTACCGCCCGGACCATCGGCATCTTTGAAAGTAACTGTTGAAGTAGCTGTTCCACCCACTTCAGTAAAAGTCAACCTTAATGTTGTGATCAATTCCTCTTCGTTCTCCGGTTTTTGGGGATCTTTTTTACATCCGGTTGCTACAAAAGTGACCATCAGTAACGCTACCATCAAATAAGAAAGTTGCTTTTTCATACACACTTGATTTTTAGAAATTATGATTTGGTTTTGGGTTCAATGGGAATCTTAATTTTCAATCCAATATTTCTACCCATTTCATCGGAGAAATAACGGAAGGCATTCATGTATTCTCTATACACAACATTCAAGGCATTACTCACGGTTATTGTAAACTGAATTTTTTGATGTTTGGTTTGTAAAATCGTTCCTACTTCTAATCCAAGTAAAGCATAAGCCGGTGGCGGCATCAGATAATCTGATTCCATGGCAGTACTTCCATCCGGTTTCACTACCGGAATATTACCGGTAGCAGGAACACGTGTTTGTCTGCTCACGTATTGTACGGTTGGTTTGATATAGGTTTCTTCCCATTTTTTAAAATCACCCAAACTATATTGAATGCCGGCTTCATAACGATCTGCCGGCATTTGTATCATCCATTCTTTGGTATTCCTGTTTTTAGCACGTACGATCGAGGATTTTGCATCCACTTGAAAATGTGAACTGATCGTATAGGCAGCATTCAAATCAAAACCATGCATGGCCACCGGTGCTTGTCCGAAACGGAAAGTAGGAAACGCTCCCCTGATGGTAAGCTCCGGAGGAAATACAGGAAAGAGATAAATAAATCCGTCAATTCTTTTTACATAAGCACCTGCATCGATATGCCATCTACCTCGGTTATACACCGTATTGAACAAAACACTATTCGATCGTTCAGGTTGCAAATTTGCATCTCCTTTCTCTATTCTTGCAGAGCCATGGTGTAATCCATCACTATATAATTCATTCACCTGTGGCGCCCTCCACGCTGTAGATGCATTGATGGTGAACTGAAGTCCATCAGCTGCTTCATAAGAAATACCGGTATTACCCGATACATTATTAAATCTGCGATCAGGATATTGAATACCACCATTCGAATTGGTATTCACCATACTACGATGATCAAAACGAAGTCCTCCTTCAATCAACCATCTTTGATAATTCCATTTTTCTACAATAAAAGCACCGAAATTGAATGCTTCATAATTTGGAATGAACAAACGGTATTCATAGCTATTTCGCTGATAGCTTCCGGTAATACCGGCTGTTCCTCTGAAATGTCCGGTATTAAAATGATCCCAGATCAGATCAGTACCCAATGTGGTCATTTTCAAATCCAGTTGTGGTACATTGGCACTGCTTTGGAAGCGTCTAACATCATATTCTCTACGCCAATTGTGTTGTAGTGATAAGATCATGTTCAGCTTACCGATATCACCCGTATTGCGAAAAGCTTTTACTTTCATCAATTGATGCTGTACTTGTTGATAAGGTCTATTGATCTGATAAGTAAATCCAACATTACGGATATAATCAGGCGGTTCTTTACTACTGATGGCTTGCATCAGATCTGTAACATTACCAATATGTGATCCGGAGAAGATCGCCAGTTTGGTATTGAAAATACTATAAAAAAATTCCAATCCGTTTGTAGCAGAACGCCAACCCATCGCTGCGGAACCATTGAACTCTTGATTACCTGAATTCGCTAGCCAATAATTCGGTGTTCTGGCATTACCACCACGTTTAACAGTTCCTTGTAAGCGCCAGGAGAAGGCATTATTTCTTTTTGAATTACCCTCTATAATACCAGATAAAGTGCCCTGACGATTATTCGAAAATGCTGCTATATTCAATTCTCCACTCACCCCTGGAACAGAACGTAGTAATTTAGGTTCTACCAATACAACACCTCCAATCGCATCGCCTCCATAGCGAATGGTGCTGGCTCCTTTTACAACTGATAATCGATTGGCCACATAAGGATCAATTTCAGGAGCATGTTCACTACCCCATTGTTGTCCTTCCTGCCGAATTCCATTATTCAGAATCAAAACACGATTGCTGTGTAAACCATGAATCACCGGCTTATAAATATTAGAACCTGTTTGCAAAACACTGACGCCGGTAATTTTCTGCAAAGACTCCCCTAATGAAAGTCCGCGTAGCGCTTCCAATTCCTTCCCTTTGATATCCTGAGAAATGGCTGCGCCTTTGGTGCTGATGGTTCCTCTTACCGTTACATCAGCCAGTTCATTACTGGTATGCGGAAGAAAAAAATTGTGTTTGATATCATCTTTGAAATGAAGATGCTCAGTGATAGGTGTACAACTTACGTGGGAAATATTCACATCATAATTACCGGCACAGATTCCCGCGATCTTGAAATTACCCTCTGCATCAGTAGCCTTACTGATCTTCAATGCAGGTATTTGTATCAGTGCCCCACTTAAAGGCAATCGGGTATCAGCATCGATGACTTTTCCGGAGAAAACAAGCGTACACTGCCCCAGCACCTGAACAATGCTTCCCCCCATCAGAATAAGGAGACATAATAGCCGATATCTTAATTTTTGAAACAAGGTTGTAAAAATAATAGGATTTTTTCATTTTTACATCATTGTTGCAAAAAATTTACCGATTATCTCACTTTTAACATCGCCCTCACCTGCTGAACTACCATATTCTGGAATCGGATATAATAAACCCCCGGTTGTAATCCGGAACCATCAAAAACAACATTGTAATTGCCTGCCTCATATTCTCTGTCGATGAGGTTCTTCAATACCCTTCCCATGGTATCCATGATTTGGATGAGGGTATGTCCACCCGCAGTTTTAAAACTGATATTGGTAGACTGTGTAAATGGATTGGGATAATTGGTAATGAAATTCTCCCCTGACAGGTTCACTGATTTATTACATGCCAATGAGTTGACGATGGGTAATACCTGAAAGTTTTTCAGCATGATCTGCTCCAAGTCATCGGCATCCACACAAAGCCATTTGTTTAAGATGGTAGCATATACACTTCTGAAATCGTATTGAAAAGGAAGGTTATCATTGAAAGAAGCGGTTACGGGAATATTGGGTGTATCTCCGATTACACCTGAATCAACATTTTTACCAAATACAAACATGGGAGCTGCAGATCCGTGATCGGTTCCGGTACTTCCATTGCTTTTGATACGTCTGCCAAATTCAGAAAATGTCATACCCAATACACGATCGTCTACCTTCTGTAATTTCAGGTCATCCTGAAAAGCTTTGATCGAATCGCTTACATTTTTTAAAAGGTTCGCATGTGTACCTGTAGTATGATCTAATGAATTCACCTGAGCAGAATGTGTATCAAACCCTCCATAGCTCACCATATAAATTCTTGTCTTTAATCCACCTGCAATCAATCTCGCTACAATCTTTAACTGAGCTGCCAATGAATTATTCGGGTATTCAGCCTGTTGTGTCACTTTCGCTGAAGCTGCTTTGATCACTTCAGCATATGCGGTGGTTTGTTGTGCTACTTTTCGGATATAAGTCAATTCCTTTCCTGCCGGTGTATTCGGCGCAGGATCCTGAACACCTGCAATGAGGTTATAAAAATTACTGGGATTGGAAATACTCATCCCCATACTTACAGCTGGTCCTTGCAAAGCTAAAGATGTGGTGGATCCAATTTGTATGGCCAAAGGATCCGGCATACTACTATTCGGATATCCATTCGGAAAGTTCGGATACTCATAATTCAAATAGCGACCTGTCCAACCACTGTTCACTACTTCTTTGCTATCACTGGCACTCATCCAGATATCGGTAGCCCTGAAATGAGAAAAATTGGGTTGAGGATATCCTACTGAATGTATCACACTCATCTTTCCGTCATTGTACAAAGCCTGCATGCCCGTCATAGCAGGATGGAATCCGACTCTATCATTCCCCGATAATCCCAATACTTTTTGTTGAGGGATATACATATTGGATCTGGCGCGGATATAATTAGGGAAATATTCAATGGGTATCACGGTATTCAGCCCATCATTCCCTCCATTGAGTTGAACAATTACCAATACATGATCCGTATCTGTTGTTGCAGGAAATAAACCTTGCATCAATAATGATTCAGCACCATAAGCTTTTACGGTCATACCATTGATCAACGAAGGCAGCATCACCCCGGCGGGTACTGTATGGCGTAAGAAATCCCTTCTTCTCATAGTATTGTATTTTATGCGAGTTGATACTCAGCGAGGTTCATTAAATATTTGAGGAGATCACGGATATAATTGCGAACGGTAGTGGCATTGGCCATATCACCCGGATTATTGATATACTGATTCCAGGCATTGGTCCAATAATAATCTTCTGATTGTCCACCCAATAAAATATCCTTTTTGATCTGTGCTTTGGAAGTATCTGAAATGTCCAGTCGATACATCAGTTTCGTGAATTCATTGATCAACTGATTGGGGTCTCCGGGATTGGAGAATGTTTTGGCAAACTCAGCTCCATTAATGATCATACGTTTACCTCCGAAAGTAAATCCATTCATCACCATGGTATCCGTAAACTGATTTCGTTTAGGAAGGGTATCGCTATTAATCCATATCTCATAGAATTGAGGCTCCTGATAATAAGCTTTCCATCCACTCACATCAGGTGGGTCTCCGATATTCTGCTGCAAGTTGTTACATTGATTTACCAAATAATTCCAATGACCATAGTTGATGGTATACTCAGGTGCAGGTTCAAATGGTATCTCGAATTCGCGACATAATCCAACAGTCAAATCTACCGGACTCTTAATCTGACAGCCTCTGGAAAGGATATCATAAAAATGTTCACTCATCAATAAAGTACGTAGTACCGGAGCTACTTCATAATTGGCATTTCGAAAAATGACCGCCAGGGGTTTGATGATATTGTTTTCAACTGTTTCATCAATATCATAATAAACAAACCAGCGATAAAATCTGCGACACATATACTCCGCCACTTCATTGGTAGCAAAGATCATATCGAGCATCGCATCCAGCTCTTCTTCCCCGGCAGTTGGTCCGTTTTTACCGATGATGACAGTATTGTTATAAAAGGAAGAGAATTTTTTGTCTTTTTTATCGTGTCGGTTATTATCAAAAAAGGAAGAGATGGTATTAACATTGTTTCTCCAACCGGTCAATACACGTGCCGAAGCTTGTACATCTTCTTCTGTGAACAATGAACCCGGACCTTTACCGCAACAGAATAGTTCTTGTAACTCACGGCCATAATTTTCGTCGGGTGCAACGGCTTGGTTTAATTGTCCATTCAAATACACCAACATCGCCGGATCAATGGTAACAGCTTTCATTAAGGCTTTAAAATTCCCCAAAGCAAAACTTCGTAAAAGCGCATGATGTTTGTACAGAAACTGGGCATTGACCTCGGTACTCTCCGTTGCGAGATGGTTATGCCAAAACAGGGTCATTTTCTCACGCAGGTTTTGATCTTGATTGATCATTAATCCCATCCACCATTTTTTGAAAGAGTTTCGTCTTAAACTATTAACGGTTCCGTCGTTGTTAGGGTCATTCACCCAGGTATCACCTTGTAAAATATTGGTATCGGGATTGGTAGCATTGGCAGGGGTTGCATACTCTTTTACCGGTGGTGCAGGTGGGTCTGGCGGAAGGGTCAACAACAAATCAACCGCCTGTGCACAAGTAAGTGTCTTAAAATAGGCAATATCACTTCTTTTGGCGCCAAACAATGCACGCTTCAACAAGTGAATGACTTCACTCTCGGTCCAGGGACCCGTATAAGGTGCTAGTCCGGTAGTGGGTGGCGGGGTATCATCTTTCGACTGCGATAATATGCCGCCGGAGGGTTTAGTTAAGGTTACTTCCATACTCAGGCTTTATATAGGATCTTGAAAATCAAATCTTTCCGTTAAAATAACGCTTTTGTACGTTCCTTTTTGCTTTTCGGAAAGCTTTAATGATCAGTTAATAAATTAACAGATACAAATCCGTTACACAATGCAGCATCAGAAGGTAAAATATGTCTATATTTAGGGTAAATCTATTTTACCCCTCATGACCGAGCAGGCTATCATTGCAGGCTGTTTACAAAACGACGCTGCTGCGCAGCGCGAGTTGTACAATCGGTACAGTCCTAAAATGCTGAGTGTGTGCTATCGTTTTGCACCCAACAGAGAAGATGCAGAGGATATGTTACAAGAGGGGTTTATTAAAGTATTTACCCAAATACATACGTTTCAGAACAAGGGCGCATTTGAAGGATGGATCAGACGCATCATTGTGCATACTTGTATCAACTTTCTAAAGAAGCATAAAAAATTCAATGAAAGTTTGGATATCAGTTTCGCTACATCGGTGCATATTAAAGAAGAAACCATTCCTTCCATTATGCAAGCCCGACAGATCATTGAATGCATCAGGTTATTACCGGTAGGTTATCGTACCGTTTTAAACCTGTATGCGTTAGAAGGGTATAGTCATAAAGAAATCGGCATCATGCTGGATATCGAGGAAAGTACAAGTAGAAGTCAGTACACTCGAGCGAAAGCCATGCTGGAAAATATATTGATTCGTAAAAAGATCATTGAGGCACCCAAGCAGGATTATCAATGGCTCGCAGCCTTTAATAAATCCTAGTGTGTTGAATATGGAAAACCAGAAGTACCAAGACGAATTTGAGCAGTTTTTACACGATGAGGTAAAGCAGCACCGTATGTATCCATCCGATCGGGTATGGACCAACATACGTACTGAGTTACATGGACATCGTTCATGGCCGGCACTTACTTTTATTTCTTTATTTATTATTACGGCGCTTACATTAAGTACGGTATTAAGTACCCAAGAGAATTTTCATCCTCAGCCATTGTCAATCCCTAACATTGCCAAGGTGGAGCAAGAAACCATTGCCGCGCATAAAGCAGCCGGTGAAAAAAGCCGTCACTATTTCAATAAACTGGCTCCGGTTCATATTACCATGAATACCATTGCAGCAATGGATTATCCGGCTGCAGATCTGTTTGCGACCAATAATAGTCTATCTCAAACCGATCTCACACTCGCGAAAGAAAATATTCAACAACCGACGATTTCAAATACTAAAAACAATAATAGTTTAGCACTTTTTCCTGTCAAAGCTTTACTGCAACCTCTAGAAGTGATTCAACATTCAGAAGTGGTTGCATCAGAAATCAACACCGCAAAACCGGTTGATGAAACAGTTTCGGCTCAAGATATTCATTTGCTACAAGAGAAAGATCCTACAGCAGATGATTATCTGAAGGATTTTTCTTACAACAAAACTCAGCCATTAAAACGCTCTGCCGTTTCAAAATTTGGTTTTCAGTTTTATATTACGCCGTCTACCAGTTATAGACGTTTATCCGACGAAAAAGTGAAAGAGATCATTCAGCCTGCTGTTGCTTCTTTACCTATAAATACACCGTTGAACCAATTATCAAACGTAAATGAAGTTGTACGCCATCGTCCGGCAGTAGGTTTGGAAGTAGGTTTTGCAGTACTGTACAATATAAGCAGTCGCTTGAAACTCAAAACAGGTTTACAACTAAATATCAGACAGTATCAAATCGAAACATTCCAATCTCGCACTTATGATCCTACTACGATTTCATTGATCAGCTTTAATGGCGTAGAAAATATTACACGTTTTTCTCCTTATAATAATAATGTTGGCTATAAGCAAACAGAACTAGAGAACAAAGTATACCAATTGGCCATTCCAATAGGTATTCAGTGGGATGTGATCAAGGGTAAACATGTAGGTATTAATATGGAAGCTTCTGTGCAACCTACTTTTAACCTGAATAAAAGTGTTTATCTCCTTTCAACCGATTACAGACATTATGCAGAAGGCAATGATTTGGTCAGAAAATGGAATATCAATACCAGTATAGGACTGAATCTTAGCTATAAAGCGGGTAAAACCAGTTGGCAGATCGGACCACAGATTCGTTATCAGCACTTACCTACTTATTCCAATAAATACCCCATCAAGGAATACCTGATGGATTATGGCATGCGTATAGGCTTTACAAGGGCTATTCAATAACCAACTACTATCTGTTTATGGCCATCCACCTAAGGCGGATGGCTTTTTTATGTGTGGTTTAAATAATTTTGTCGGATGAAACAATTAGCAGTGATACTGATGAGCTATTGGCTCTTGGCTTGTGGTGAAAGTGTACAAACAAACCCTCAATTACAACCATCTCCGGATAGTACCCAATTTTACCCGACCGCTTCTTTTTTTGAAAATCAAATAACCATCCTTCCAACCATGAAAAAGAAGATGCTCGTTTTTCATACCAAGGATGGGAAAAAAGATTCTACCCAATTGTCTATAGCTACTTTTCAAGAACTGGTAAAAGAGTTCATAGCAAAAGATATAACCGATGCTACTACAAAGAAGCATTACCGCGAAACCATTTTTCAAGATGCTGCTACCAACAGTTACACTTTGAGTTATACTGCTGTTGACACTACGGTAACAGTAAAAGGAATGGAAGTACTATTGGATGAACAAACCAATCAGGTAAAACGTGTTTTCATTAGAAGTGTATACCGAAAGGGAAATGGCTCTATTATGGAACAACATAATTGGAATACAGCCAAAGGGTTTCAGATCATTCGTTCAATTACGAATGTACAAGGATATACTACGAACGAACTTACTGAAGTTCGATGGGAAGAGTGAAATAAGCAATCAGGTCCACAGGACTCCTTCGGAGAATAAGAAATTTTTATGACGCAGCAGGAATTTCAACAGATAGCACATACCATACCGCTTCAGCCAGGTATCTATAAATATTTTGATGCGGATGATACTTTATTATATGTAGGAAAAGCCAAAGAACTGCGCAAAAGGGTGAGTTCTTATTTTTCAAAAACGTTTACTACTTATAAAACCCATGAACTGGTTCAACGTATTCAACGTATTGAGTTCACGATCGTAGACTCTGAACAGGATGCTTTTTTACTGGAGAACGCATTAATCAAAGAATACCAACCACGTTTCAATATCAATCTCAAAGACGATAAAACCTATCCCTATATCGTCATCAAAAAAGAACCTTTCCCGCGTATTTTTCTCACCAGAAAAAAAATCAATGACGGATCTGAATATTTAGGTCCTTTTACGTCTAGCGGCAAGGTCAGAGAACTGATCAGCTTTATCAGGCAATACATTCCTTTACGCACTTGCAAGTTAAACTTGGGTGATGCACAAATTCGCAGAGGTAAATACAAGGTTTGTCTGGAATATCACCTCGGCAATTGTAAAGGTCCGTGTGAGGGATTGCAGGATGCAGCATCCTATGATGAGGGATTACAACAGGTGAGAAATATCTTAAAGGGCAATCTTGGATCTGTGATCCAGCATTTTAAAAAACAGATGCAAGAACATGCTACGAATCTTGAGTTTGAAAAAGCTGAGTCCGTTCGCAAAAAAATAGAGCACTTAGAAAACTATCAGTCCAAATCTGTCATTGTCAGTAAGCATCTCAGCAGTCTGGATGTATTTGCCATTTTAAAAGATGGCGATACTGCTTATGTAAGTTATCTTATGGTCCAAAATGGAACCATCGTTCAAACACATACCGTACCATTGGAAACCAAACTGGAAGAAACAGAAGAAGAAGTACTGAGTTTTGCCATCAGTAGAATGAGGACCGATTTTAATAGTTTATCCAAAGAAGTGATTGTTCCATTTGAAATAGAATATCCTGATCCAACCTTAGTATTTACTATTCCAAAAGGTGGAGATAAAAAGAAGTTATTAGAACTGGCACTAAAGAATGTAAATTATTTTCAAGAAGAGTTACGAAGAAAGAAAGTATTACATCTGGAAGGGCGTACAGACATGGAAAAGAAAAAAGTATTGTACGAATTACAGGACTACTTGCATTTACAAGAAACACCCGTGCATATTGAATGTTTTGATAACTCAAACTTCCAAGGCAGTTACCCTGTATCAGCGATGGTATGTTTCAGAGATGGAATGCCCAGTAAAAAAGATTATAGACACTACCATGTAAAAACGGTAAAAGGTATCAATGATTTCGCTACTATGAAAGAAGTGGTATACAGAAGATACCAACGATTATTGACAGAAGAAATGCCATTACCGCAATTGGTCATTATTGATGGGGGTAAAGGACAATTAGGTGCTGCTATGGAAAGCATTCATGCATTGAATTTGCATGGCAGATTAACTATTGTTGGATTGGCAAAAAATGAAGAGGAGATTTTCTTTCCGGGAGATTCTGCTTCTATCAAATTGCCTTGGGACAGCAATTCGCTAAAACTCGTTCGCAGAATACGCGATGAAGTTCACCGATTTGGTATTACTTTTCATCGAAACCAACGATCAAAAGGCACATTCAAAAATGAACTGGAACAGATTGATGGAATCGGTAAACAAACGGTCATCGTTTTGCTGAAAGAATTTAAATCAGTAAAAAATATTAGAAATGCAGATAAAAAAGACCTTGTTCATTTAATCGGCAGTAAAAGAACGGATGCTTTATTGGCATTTTTTGAAGAGAAAGAAGAGAAGGAATAAAATAAAAAAGGGGTCAGGATAGAAATCCAACCCCGTTTTTAAAATCCAATATCCTATGAAAAACCGTGGTAAAGTTAAGGAATCCGTTTAATTAATCAATATTCAAATTTGAAAAATTGTATTATAATGTATTTTTAATAAAAAAGGGAGCCTATAGGCCCCCTTTTCTGCATAACATATTGATTATGAGCTCTTAATACTGCCATAGGTCTTGTTCATAGTTGAACAAACGTTCTTTGATATTCTCCCCTTCTAATAACCTAAACAGCGGATCACGAATTAGGGCACTGAGGAAGCGATCACTGGGGTTATTGCTACTGGTTTTCACAATATAGCTTCCGAAAAAGCGACTTTCAAAGAGCTCTTCCCATGTCATTCGACCTGCATAATTCTTTGTATTGTATACATTGTATTTAGTAAGGGTCTTACGCAGATCGGGGTAATAGATCCAGAAAAGTGTTCTGGGGGTTGACTTACCATTGATCACCAGTTTGGCAACAGGAGCTATCCCGATGATGCGTACAAACATACGGCTGGCTTCTTTGTCGAAGATCCATTGTTCTTTTAAACGAAAAGTATAAATAGAGTCAGGATTGGGCGCAAACTTCGTATCATAAATAACTGCGGTATCTACAACATTCGGATTATCGGCATTCTGTACTAACTGTGTATCCAAACGTCCTTTCAGCATTTTAGTGATATCATCATAAGACATTGGCTTGGTAAAACGATCATCTCCCCCTTCTGCAGAGAAAGGAACCACACTGTCGTTTTTGATAGCACTTAGCAAAATAGAGAAGAAACGTTGATCACCCAGATCATCTTTACCCGGATACATGAAAGGCTGGTTTACTTTTTCACGCGCATCAATCTCTCTCCAAATAAATTCACTGAATAACCAATCATCTTCACGAAGATGTTCATATTCCAATGGACGTTTTTCTCTTGTCTGACTGCGGTCTGCCGCAGTTTCGTTACGAAGGCTACGAGGAACTACTTCTCCAAAACCACCCACAATAGTAGTATCCACCGTTTTGCTAGGCTTAATGCTTGCCGGATCTACAGCAGGCCTATTGGCATTGGTAGTTGTTGTTGCCGGTTTAGTAGTATCACGCTTAGCAGCAGCAGAATCCGCCGCATTTCTGGGGCGATTATTATTATTCCGCAAATTGAATTGTGCCATAGCAGTGGTACCTGCTAACAATGAAACCGTCACGCACAATAAGAATGTTTTTTTCATAACCAATGCTTTATTGCAATATGAATGTAATGTTCTGATCTATTTTTCTGGTTCCGCCACCCGGTTGTTTCAGTTTGATTTCACCAATAGTAACGGTAGTACCGGGCTGGCAACGTCTGATCAGATTTTGGGCGTCGCCACTGAATGATGGACCATTCACTTCTGCAAATTCAGGTTCATCGAAACCTTTACCGGTACAAATCAACATATAGCTCAATACTTCAAACTTCACTCCTTCAAAAACGAAATCACGTAAATCAGCGATTACCCCTCTTTGAACACGGAATACATTGGCGTTCATCGTTCCACCTGCACTACCACCTACAATGGCAATTGGATCTGGAACACGTTTTACAGGAATAGCGATACGTTGTGTTGTTTTACCATCGGTGGCCACCACATTTACTGTACCCAGTTGGTTACAAGTAACAATGTATTGTCCGGCACCTGCCTTGGTAAGTGTAGCACCAGCACCCTCAATATTCACTTTTACTTTTTCATCGCCGCCGCCGCCGGTTACGCTCAATGGATTTTCAAGACCTTGATAAAACACGCGCGTTTTATCGGTAGATACCACCAATCCGGAGGGAACACCCACTGTATAACGAACTTCTTTTTCTACAACTGCGGAGGTACCATCGGGTTTTAAATAAGATATTCTTACTTTTTTTACAGCGGCGCCTGAGTTATTTACACGGGTTTTGTATTCAGCTGCTCCTTCTGCATTCAAAGCAACGGCTACCCCATCTACTGTAATATTGGGTTTAGCTGCTTTACTGAATGCGCCGATACCAGCAGTGATCACAAGTTCTTCTCCCGGCATCAGGTATTGAGAATTGGTTCCTGCGAATGCCTGAAATTCATCATAAATCAACTCCACTTGTCCAATCTGACGATGACAATAATCTACCGCTAATGCCTCACTATTTTTAATATCGTTTTCAAACTTGCTTAATATAGTAATTGCCGCTACGGAAGGTGTCATATGAAAATATCCATAAGCCCAATCACCTTTTCCTGCTTCACTCGTAGATGGAAGTGGAGTAAGGTCTAATGGTAATGAGGCTTCAATCTCTTTTTTCATATCCGGATCAATCGCCAACAATTGATCTTTAAATGCTTTTAACCTGCTCAACAACTCCTTACCTCTTCCTTTCCCATTGGGGGGTTCAGAAATGAACATACGGGTTGCTGCATCCAGATTATCTTCTTTATAGGACTCCTTTCCATCTTCGCCAACAGTTAATCCAGACTCTTCTTTCAATTCCTTTTTTAAAGCCTCCATGTAAGCATACAGATCATCAGCTAATTTTTGTGCCTGTTGGGCCTTTGGTAACCATATCTGTGCTTTTTCTCTTGTTTTTGGATCTTCAATCTTTGCTTGAAATGATCTGAATATCTCTGCATTCTTCTTATCTACAATTCCATTCGCAGTCATAAGGCTCCTGTCTACCGTTTTAAAGGCATTCAGAATCTCAGATGAAACATTCAGCGCCAACAGTGCCGTAAGCACGAGGTACATCATATTGATCATCTTCTGCCTCGGTTCCTTTGGTAATGACATTTATCTAAAGTTTTCTATTCGGTTTATAATAGGTTTTGCAAGCAAGGAAATATTAAGCGCGCCCTTGCATAGCTGTCAACATATTGCCATACACCTGATTCAACTTACCCAGGTTATTGGCCAGCACTGCAATTTGTTCTTTTGCTTTCATCGCATCATCTGCACTGCTCGACATTGCCGCTGAAGCTTGTGCCAGTTTACCATAGAACTGATTCAATGCTTTTAAGTGATTATTACTTTCCTGCAACTCCAATTCATAAATAGTATTCAATGAAGACAGATTCTTGGTCAATACCTGTACCTGCTCATGGAATTGTTTGGTTCCTTCAGATGCACTGTTGAAACCAGCCAATGATTGTGTTGCCTGATTCACTGCACCTGATATAGAAGAAAAAGCAGTAGTTGCTTCTTTAGCTTTAGCTGAAAAATCGCCGGTTGATTTCACCACATCGCTAATCTCTCCCATATTATCTACCGTAGTTCCCAATTTCTGGAAGCTGGCACTCAATTTTGATAAGTTAGCCGGTGTAATATCTGCTTGTTGCAACATATCATCCAGACTTTTTAAAGCAGGGTTACCTGCAGCTACCGGTGCAATCGGTGCTCCCATATCTGGAGGAGGCAAAATAGCATAAACTACGAAGATGAGCGCTTCTGTTGTTAGTCCAATCTTCAATGCCCAATCTGCCCATGACAAGTGAAGGATTTTTGCCATGGCACCGAAAATTACTACGGAGGCACCCAGACATACAATAACATTTACAATTCGGTTGGTTGCGGGAGAAACACCTGAAGCCATAATCTTAAGTTTAGTTTTAATAGTTTATTGAATCTCGGATCGTATTCAACGTTCCGGACGGATTTTATTTTTTGGATTTAGGAGCCAAATCAATCACACAACGAAAACCGATGTATGATTTAGCAGTATCCTGGTATTCATAATTACGGGTACTTACCTGGAGGTAATAAGCAATATCTTTCCAGCTACCCCCACGTACCACTTTACGCTTCATACGAGGTAGATCTGAATCGGTTGCTTCAATACGTACATCCGGACTTAAATCTGACATAAAGTTGTATGACCCTTCATAGAAATAAGAACCGGTCCATTCAGCTACGTTACCGGACATATTGTACAAACCATAATCATTTGCCCAGTAAGCATCCGCTTTTACCGTATAGAAACCGCCATCTTCAGGATAGTTACCTCTACCGGGCTTAAAGTTGGCTAACAAACAACCTTTTTTATTTCTCAGATAGTAGTTACCCCAAGGGAACATAGAATTGGTTCTACCTCCACGAGCCGCATATTCCCACTCTGCTTCACTTGGTAAACGATAGTCACCATCTACTGCAAACTTTTTCTTCTCAAGGAATGAGTTCTGATAATGTGTACGCCAATGACAGAAAGCAACAGCTTGTTTCCATGTTACACCTACCACAGGGTAATTACCATAAGATGGGTGAGCGAAATAACGCTTGGTCATGGGTTCATTATAGGAATACGAGAAGTCTCTGATCCAAACAAGGGTATCAGGGTATACTTTCTCATCATACTTTACAATAAAATCTTTCCTAGGTCTATCCGCATTCTCGCGCTTAGCTGCTTCGGGTAAGTTAAAATATTCTACTTTGTATTTAAGTTTACCGGGATCAATTTCGTTTCTTCCGAATAGACGATTATCTGGAGCTAAGTTTAACTCATTTAATTTTTCGATAGTCGCTTTATCATATTTGATCTGGGCTACTTTTCTCCAGTCTACTGCTGAAGTATCATCTTCTTTATTGATACCACCACCATACAAAATCTTAAAAGATAAAGAATCACGTACCCAGTTTACGAACTGACGATATTGGTTATTGGTAATTTCTGTTGCATCCATCCAGAAACCGGGAATTGACATTGATCTATTCCTGTTGGTATAATTAAAACTGATATCCTCATCACTGGGTCCCATATGAAAGGTTCCAGGTGGAATGTATACCATGTTTCTCGGTGTTGTCATACTGGGTCTGGCCGTTGGCGCTACTCCATGCAACTGACCGTCATCAGGTAATCCTTTTGACTTCTTGCCCTTATTCAGGAAGCACGAGCTTAGGCTTAGCGTGAATACGGCCAAGGTAATAGTAGTTAAATAACCTTTCATCTGTTCAACTTAATTTATGACAGTGACAAATATAAGTTCAGAAGCGCAGTTAAATACAGCTTCCGTTTTAAAACCAATAATTTCACAAGGCGGGTAAAGATGATTCCAGTAATTTCAGAATTTTATTTTCACTAACTGAATGGGGCTTTTAGAGCCACTGTCAGTAAGCAAATTACCGCAATTCTTGTTACACAATTGCTAAAAAGTCAACTATTTTATCAGTAGTGTAATCACTACAAGTAAAATTCTGGCATACATACAACAAAACACCGCCGTTTTCGGGCATTTTTCCTGCTAATAACGGGAAAACCTCGGTTTTAGTTTCCGCACATTGGAGTATTTTATATGGGCTATATTTCTCGAGCGCTTGGGGCAGGTACTGACGAGCTCCTTGACCCATCAAAGCCACTTCTTTCCAGCCTGTTACTTCCCCCTGTATTACCAATGCCCAGATGCCGAAAGAAGTGGGGTATTTAACAATAGCTTGTGACAAACTTCCTGTCATTTGCTCCATTCTTTGTAACCAGTTCTTTTGGTCGAATACCCTTCCCAGGTATTGCAAATTGATGGCCATAATGGCATTGCCGCTGGGTGTGGCCCCGTCATACACTTCCTTTTTACGAACAATCACATCTGTTTGGCTTTCTTTGGTATAGAAATAATAACCCGTTTCTTCTTCTCCGAACTCCCGGTTCACCTGCTCCAATAATGTTTTGGCTTTTAAAAGATAGCTACCCTCTCCAGTTATCTCCTGCAAAAAAATATACGCCTGTATCAAGTAAGCAAGATCATCCAGAAAAGCCGGGATCATTGCTTTACCGGCTTTGTAAGTATGCTTCCAGGTTTGGGTTAGGGGGTCATAAAATTTGTCTTCCAAAAAAGACATATTCCGAATCGCTATCTCTTTATAGGCTTCATCACCCAATGCCGCATAAGCTTGTGAAAAAGCGATATTCATTAATGCATTCCAACCTAATAACTGTTTGTCATCCAATGACGGACGAATTCTTTCCCCTCTTTTTTTCAGTAATGTTGCTTTGATCTGCTCCAATTTTGAAAGCCATTCTGCTTCTTCCATGCCGTATTGTTGTGCAAATGCAGATAACTCTTGACGTACATGCAGGATATTGGTATGCTCCCAATTGCCTTCCTCTGTAACCCCATAATATTCACAACATAAAGCAGCATCTGCTGCAGATAATTCTGCTTTGATCTCATTTTTCTGCCAGGTATAAAATTTACCTTCTACTCCTTCGCTATCTGCATCCAGTGCACTGTAAAAACCTTCTTCCGGATGCATCAGCTCTCGTTGTACAAAGCATAGTGTCTCTCGAATGACTCGGGCATATTTGGGAGAATGGGTTAACTGATACGCTTCACAGATGGTACTTACGATCAATGCATTATCGTACAACATTTTTTCAAAGTGTGGTGCCAGCCATTCGGTATCAGTACTGTAACGGGCAAAGCCACCACCTAACTGATCATAAATACCGCCATCGATCATTTTGTCAATGCTTAACAATGCCTGTGTCAATGACGCCTGATGATGATTGAAATAATGATGTCGCAATAGATAACGGATCGTAGCTGTTTGTGGAAATTTAGGTGCTGCACCAAAACCACCCCATACTGTATCAGCCTGCTTTAGCATATTGTTACAGATGTCTTCAAGCATTTCTTGATGAAATGATCCATCCGTTACTATAGATCCTATCCCAAACTGATTGGATTTTAAAAGATGTGCAGTAAGTTTTTCTGACTGCTGATCGATCTCTTCTCTTTTTTCTGTAAAGGCTTTGTGTAATCCACTCAATACTTCTTTCCATGAGGGTCTGTTGTGCGCACGAACCGGCGGAAAATAAGTGCCCCC
Source organism: Sediminibacterium sp. (assembly GCF_051861365.1). NCBI lineage: Bacteria > Pseudomonadati > Bacteroidota > Chitinophagia > Chitinophagales > Chitinophagaceae > Sediminibacterium > Sediminibacterium sp. The sequence continues at coordinate 21,547 of NZ_JBHYCW010000001.1, forward strand.
ATAAAAAGGTTTGGCATCAGGTGTCAGAAAAACATTCAATGGCCATCCTCCACTACCCGTCATGGCCTGAACCGCGTCCATGTAAATATGATCGATATCGGGTCTTTCTTCTCTGTCGATTTTAATATTGATGAAATGTTCGTTCATCAATGCTGCAGTTACTTCATCTTCAAAACTTTCCCTTTCCATCACATGACACCAATGGCAGGCTGCGTAGCCAATACTTACCAGAATAGGTTTTTGTTCACTGCGCGCCAATGCCAAAGCCTCTTCTCCCCAAGGGTACCAGTTTACCGGATTGTGCGCATGCTGTAAAAGATAGGGACTCGTTTCGTGAATCAATCGATTGGTATGGGTATGACTGCTTGGCATGGGTGGATATAAATATTGAATAATGAATGTAGTATAACCCTTAACGTGTTATACGATTAAAAATAAGTCACTCTAATTGTTGGAGTTCTATATTGCTCCAGGGCCGAATGGCCCCGTCCTTGTTCCCGGGCTGCATTGGCCTCTGATGAAATCTGCTACGCATGATTTCATCTGTCTTCGCTACGCTCGACACCGACCCCAATGAGGCCCGTCCACAAGGACTGATTAAAAGTTATTACTGCAGCTAGCTCATGCTTTGTAATTTTTGTATCTATTTATTTTCTAAGTAATTAAATATAAGACACCTCAATCCTGAATTTTAAAGACTGCATGCTACAAAAAACCCCTTGACCATGCAAGGGGTTTGAAAAAATATTAGATGAAATATTATTTTTTGGATACGGTTGATGCCAGAAATTGATCCAATGCTGATACCATACTAGGTTTTTGTGGCGATGGCACTTTGATTTCCAATTTCAATCCCGCATCTTCTACTGCTTTAGAGGTATTGTTTCCAAAAGCCCCGATGACGGTTCCGTTTTGTTTAAAACCGGGTAAGTTATCAAACAAACTCTTAACACCACTAGGTGTAAAGAAGCAGATCACATCATATTCTTTTCCTTCAATCACTTCTTTGATATCATTACTAATCGTTCTGTACATGAATGCCAACTGAAACTCACAGTTATTGGATTTCAGCCAGGTAACGATTTCATTGTCTTGCTGGTTCTCGCTGCACACGTAAAGGAACTTCTCATTTTCTTTATGCTTATTGATCACATCGAACATGCTTTTATTGGTACCATCAGCACCATAAAAAACTTTTCGCTTGCGATATAAAATGAATTTTTGCAGGTAGAGCGCCACAGCTTCTGTGATACAGAAGTACTTAGTGTCCTGACCGATGGTTACTTTCATTTCTTCACAAGTACGAAAAAAGTGATCGATGGCATTCCTGCTGGTGAATATCACGGCAGAATATTGCATGATATCGATCTTCTGTTTCCGGAATTCTTTAGCAGGTATTCCCTCCAGCTTAATAAAGGGATGGAATACCAACTCTACTTTGTACTTGCGCTCCAGATCAAAATAGGGCGATTTATCGCTTTCCGGTCTAGGCTGTGAGATCAGGATTCTTCTTGCGGTTTTGGTCGCTCCTGATTGTTTGGATCCGTTCTTTACCATGCTTGCTTTCTGAGATTTTGCAAAATTAAAACCTTCCGCCGATATAATCAGCCATCAGTTTATATAAAACCAATAGCGGCAATATCTCCACCGCGCAAAGGTATAGGAAAAAATGTAAAGCATTCACTTTCAATGTGTTCCTAATATTAGCAAAGGACATAACATAGCGATATAATAATAATAAACCGGTTAACCCAATGGATACCGTAAAAGCCACTTCACGCAGTGTAGACGCCGAAAATGCCATCAGGAAGAGAAAAGGAACCAAACTGATCCCTAATACCTTGTTGACTAAAAAAACGGTGAAAGTATAATTCATCGCTGCTTCTCGGGAATTGAATACCCATCCGGCGAACTGCAAAAAGAGAAATTTTCCGAAATACACGATAGATAATAACCCTGCACCAAAGAAAATCACATGCCAAAAAGGATAATCGAGCCATTCTCTGTGTCGAATAATGAGTGCTCCATAAATACTAGTACTGACAATGAATAAAAGATTTACAAAGACAGACCCCAGGTTATCTTGTAATAGCTGATCACGTGTTTGTTTTTGTCTTAGGGAGGTTTGGAAAAATAACACAAATAAGTTCTTGAAGTAACGTGGAAAAACAGACCGTATAAAAGCGAGTAATAATAATACTCCCATTAACAAATAAAACAGATCATCCAGTGTTCGCGTTTCCCTAAAATCGGAAATCATGAACATCGGTTTTGCAGACAAGGGCAAATAAGGATGAGCCAGGTATTTAGCATAGGTACTGGTATCATTCTTTTGCACAGCCATTATCGCAACAGATGATTGCAGGCTATCAACAGTTGTTGAATCCATTAAAAGAGCAGCAGAATCTGTTTGCGAGAATAAAGAATCTTTTTGTACCTGAGTAGTTTGTATTTGTCTACCGGAATCTAAACGAACCCTTTGTTGAAGTGAGTTACTACGCACCGGTGTATCACTCTGCGCAACCACTAATACCTGTAACAATAAGGTGAGCATCAGTAAAGAAAGTTGCTTCATCAGGTTCATCGATGCAAAAATAAGGGAAGTTGTGGATTAGGTGATGGGTACTAGGTACAAGGTGCTAGGTGCTAGGTGCTAGGTGCTGGTAAAAAACTTAGGGATAAGTCATTAGTACATTAAACGTAATTCCCGATTAACTAGTACCCAGTACCTTGTACCTAGCACCTATCTTTGCCCCATGCCCGGCATCTACATTCATGTTCCTTTTTGCAAGAAAGCTTGTCACTATTGTAATTTTCATTTTTCGACACAGTTACAACTGAAGTCTGATTTGGTAGCGGCTATTTGTAAGGAGGCGGTACTGAGAAAAACATTTTTACAAGAAACTGTTGATACCATTTACTTTGGTGGGGGTACTCCTTCTTTATTATCAGGCTCTGAATTAGAGATACTGCTCAATACCCTGAACGAACACTATACGATTGCTCCTAATGCCGAAATAACACTGGAAGCTAATCCGGATGATATTGATCCAAAGACATTGAATCAATGGCATCAAGCAGGTATCAACAGATTGAGTATCGGTATTCAATCTTTTTTTGAAGAAGACTTACAATGGATGAATCGCGCGCACAATGCTCAACAGGCAAACCATTGTATTGAACTGGCACAAACTGCAGGATTTTATAATTTGACCATCGATTTGATTTATGGCACTCCCGGTCTCACCAACGAACGCTGGAAACAAAATATTGAAACAGCATTAACATTAGGCATTCCTCATCTATCCTGTTACGCATTAACTGTAGAACCCAACACGGCGCTGGATGTTATGGTACGAAAAGGCACGAAAGAAGAAGTGGATGCTGATCATCAGGCTATTCATTTTAATATTCTCACAGAAACTTTACAGAACGCAGGTTTTGAGCATTATGAGATATCCAATTTTGCCAAACCGGGATTTAGAAGTAAACATAACAGTAGTTATTGGCAAGGTAACCCGTATCTGGGCTTAGGACCTTCTGCACATTCTTTTGATGGTCATGTAACCAGACAATGGAATATTTCCAATAACCCGTTATATATCAGCAGTCTGCAGCAAGGAATCATTCCTTTTGAATCTGAAATGCTAACCATGGTTCAAAGAATCAATGAGTACCTGATGACCAGCTTAAGAACCATAGAAGGTATTTCATTGAATTTCTTAGAGAAAAATTGGGGGGAGGAAAGAAAGCAGGAAGTTTTGAAAGCGGCACAAATTCATGTGGTACAGCAAAATATTCAATTACAAGAACAGCATATTATTTTAACAGCTCAAGGGAAATTTTTGGCAGATGGCATTGCTGCAGATCTTTTTGTGGAATAATCTTCAAATCTCACGGCACTGAAGTACCGTGCAATTTAAATAAGCATAACTATTATGACTGAGCTAAAAAAAATGTTCAGCTGGGAAAATCAGCTTGAAGCCTGTAGCTTGTGGCTTGCAGCTCATGACTTGCAGCTATTATTCATGACGCAACAGTTTCCTTAAAAGATGGATACCGATGACTGCACCAAGCAATATCAGTAGTACCATTGGGCTTAATAAGGTAAATGAAACTGGCATGGAATAAAGTTACCACTTTTATCAGACCAAAAAACCTTCTATTTTCTTAAATCCATCAGCGGCAGAATGATGCTCCCATAATATCTCATAAATGGCTGATGCTATGGGCATGATGGCTTTGACACTCTGGTTTGTACGGTAAATGCATTTGGCAGCATTGTAACCTTCTGCCACCATATTCAATTCTAACTGAGCTGCTTTTACAGAATATCCTTTACCGATCATATTTCCGAAAGTACGGTTACGACTATACAGAGAATAACAGGTTACCAGTAGGTCACCTAAATAAACAGATGCTGCATAATTATGTCCCTTCTCCGTTTCAACCCCTTCTTTTTCGTTCAACTTGCGTAAGAATGCAACCATTTCATTAGCACTATTAGCGATATAGACACTAAGAAAATTATCGCCATATTCCAATCCATGTGCAATACCTGCACCCAATGCATAAATATTTTTAAGTACAGCCGCATATTGAACACCTACCACATCATTATTGACAACGGTATTGATATATTCTGTTCCAAAATCAGTAGCGATCTGTTGTGTAGTTGTACTATCTTTTCCCGAGAAAGTGAGATAAGATAATTTTTCTGATGCCACTTCTTCAGCGTGACAAGGTCCTAATAAAGCAAAATAATTTTCTACCGGAAACTGAAAATGAGTAAACAGGTATTCGTGTAATAACCTGTTATCAGTAGGTAAGATACCTTTAATGGCAGAAATGATTTTTTTTCCTTGCAGATCTTCCGGTTGTAATTGTTCAAACACTTGTTCTGCAAAAGCAGAAGGCACTGCAATGACCAACGCATCTACGGCTTGCACTACATCCTTCAGATGATTACTGAGTACCAATTGAGAGGGATTGAAATACGCGGCACTGAGATAATGTGGATTGTGTTTTCGCTTCTCGATGTACTGAATGGTTTCTGCATTCCTTACCCACCAGTAAATATTGTTTCCATTATCTGTAAGGATTTTAGCCAACGCTGTTGCCCAACTCCCACTACCAATGATTCCATATCGCATGCATCAAAGAATTGTTTCGGTACGAAGATAGGAATTGTGGTTGGATGCGGATAGGTAATGGCAAATGGTTCATTGCAAACAAATGACGCTATTCCCTCCGGACTGAAGTCCGGAGCTATTTAAAGCCATTTCTATTCTTAATTGCTTGTAACCTACTACTTGTACCTTTCTTATTTCTTGTTTCTTATTTCTTGTTTCTCACTCTCTACTCTTTTTTCTTTTCTTCAAAAAGCTTATCCTTTGGTACAATTTTTACCAGATTGCCATCTTTTAAGATCTTGCTCACGGTATTATACGGCCCCGTTACTACTTGATCTCCATCATTGAGTCCGTCTATAATTTCAATATAGTTCAAGTCTTGGATAGCGGTTTTCACCTTTACCTTTTTTACTTTATTATCTTTCTGAACAATGAAGACCACTTCTTCTACTGCCTCATCATCAATCCCCGTTTTATCCTCTGAAGATAGTTGTTTGGAAGCACCATCTTTTTCATCACTGTTTTTCTCACGCGTGGTTACTGCATTGAGTGGAACTGCCAATACATTTTCTTTGGTGTTGGTTTGAATATCTGCGCTGGCGCTCATACCCGGACGAAAAGGGAAAGCCCTGCCCGGAATCATCATATCCTTATAACTATCCGGAATCAATCTGATATGTACTTTGTAATTCGTGACTTCAGTACTGGTTGCTGTGGTTGTTGCTTGTGTATTCGGATTGGCAATTTTATATACCAGCCCTTTGAATTTACGATTGGTATATGCATCTACTTCCACCAATGCTGTATCTCCTAGTTTTACTTTGGGTATATCATTTTCACCAACATCAACACGTATTTCAATGCTTCGCATATCTGCTACACGCATCATTTCTGTTCCTGCCATTTGCGCGGTTCCTACTACTCTTTCTCCCTTCTTTACTGCCAACAAACTAATCACACCATCCATCGGTGCTACCAGTGTGGTTCTGGATAGATCTTTATGAGCTCTTGCCAACTGTGCTTCAGCTCCCATGATAGATGCTTCTGTTCCTTTTAATCCTTCAATTGCCGCTTTATAATTGGCTTCTGCGGTGCGGTATGCTTGTTCAGCCTGATCGTATTCTTGACGTGAAGTTACTTTCTCGGTATACAATTTTCGCTGACGTTCAAAAGCTGCTTTGGCATTATCTAATATTGCCTTTAATCCCGGAATATTGGCATTGGAATTGGATAATTGTGCTTTTGCTTGCTCAACGCCGGCAGCAAACTGATCGCGCTGAGTAGAATAAATATCTGCATAGATACGAGCCAACACCTGTCCTTTGCGAACACTGTCGCCTTCATTTACATTCAATTCAATGATCTCTCCACTTACATCCGGACTCACTTTCACCTCAATCTCAGGGTATACTTTACCACTGGCATTTACTGTTTCGATGATGGTTCTGAGTGCTGCTTTTTCTGCAGACACATTCAATCCTTCATCTTTCCCAATAACACCTGTTTTTTTCAGTCCAATAAATGCACCCACAACAACTACTAACCCTACAATCGTCCACAATAGTTTCTTGTTCATAATAATTTTCTTTTAAATCCGCGATACTGATGCTTGGGTTACAGTTTTAGACCTTGACCTTTATAAAACTCCAATACTTTCATTCTAAATACATATTCATATTGATTACTCAACTGCTGCACTTTGGCACGCAATAGATTATTTTGATTGGTGATTAATTCCAATGAACCCAATAATCCTACCTCATAACGCTTTAAAGCAAAATCGTATGCCTTTTGTGCATTTTCTACCGCTTTCTTACCTGCATTGAATTTTTGTAATGACGCAGTGGCGTTATTATATGCTGTATAAATATCTTGTTTCAGTTTAAGATCAGCTTGGGTTTTCTGTAACTCTACATTTCTCAGATCCAACTTAGAACGTTGATAAGCATTTCTGCTCTGACCACTGTTAAAAATGGGAACAGATAAGTTGATACCCACGTTTTGTCCAAAGTTGTTACTGATTTGATTCGCCCATCCATTCCATAAACCTCCAAAACTTCTACTTTGCTGATTAAAACGATAGAGTGGCTCTTGAACATAATAATCAACATTGCTCACTGTTACTTTAGGTTCAGCACCGGTGATGGGACGGTATCCTAAGAATGTAAACCCCGTTGTACTTTTAAAAGAATTGGAAAAGTTGCTGGCCAGATTCCCACCGAAACTCAGTGTAGGATACATTTGTCCCTTTGCCGCTAGTACTGATTTCTGTGCTGCTTTGATTCTGAAATCATTGGCTTTTTGTAATGGCTGAGTGGTCATGGCCAATTGATATACCAACTCCGGTTGTAAATCGCCAAAGCTTTCAAGCGGAATACTTTCTACCGGAGGAGTATCGATTTCAAAAGCAATAGCCGGATCAAGGTTGAGTAATCCTTTCAGATTTAAAATATTCAGTTCATAATTGGTAACAGCTGTCACATAATTACTGCTATCATTCGCTAACTGTGCTTCTATTTCAGCCTGATTTAATTCCGGTAAAACACCTGCTTCCACTCTTTTCTTAGTAATATCCAACTGAGATTGTGATTGTGCGATCTGTACTTGAGTAATCTTTACTTGTTCTCTCGATGCCAATACTTGCAAATAGAAATTCGCCACATTAAGTGATACATCATTCGCAGCCCTCTCCACTTCAGCTAAGGCAGCTTTAGCATTAAAATCAGCTGCTTGTAAAGTATAACGCAGACTTCCATTATTATACAATTGAATACTGGCGTTCATGCCGAAATTCTGATACAGGAATTGACTGGTAGAGAACTGGTTGGTAGTTGGATCGATAGATCTACCAAAACGAACACCGGTTCCCGAGTTCATATTCAAGGAGGGGTACTGACTTAGTTTTGCCTGACGCGCTTGTAACGCACTGATACGCGCTTGAATATCTGCCTGTTTCACAGAAATATTATTCTGTGTAGCATAATCCACACATTTACGCAGATCCCATTTTTCATTGGTTGTCTGTGCCTGGACTTGTAAAAAAATAACACACCCAAGAAGGGTCAAAAGCTTCTTCATATATAACAAAAATAACGGTTTCCCTAGCAGATCGATAAATTTCTGATGGGCGGAGCTGAAAGACATTTATCCGTTAATAAAATGTTATGAAAGGACCTTTATTACATCAAACGCCTGTTGTAGATCGGCAATGATGTACTCCGGCTCCTCCAATCCCACATACAAACGGCAACTCCTATGTATGTCTAGCTCCGCATTAAAATCTGCCCGCTGCAGTCCCGCACATTTTGGAATGATCAGGGATTCATGTCCTCCCCAACTCACTGCCATGAGTATGTGTTTCAGACTGTTACAGAATTTCTCGATGGTTTCACAGGACTGGGTTTTGATAGTGAATGTCAATAATCCACATCCTCCACTCATCTGGCGTTGTGCCAGCTCGTATTGAGGGAAAGAAGGATGCAATGGAAAGATAACCTCTTCAACACGCGGATGAGATAAAAGGAACTCTATTACTATTTGGGTGGTGCGAGTAATCCGCTCCAATCTTGCAGGTAATGTGCGTAGCCCTCTAATCAATAGCCATGCATTAAAAGGTTGGATACCGGACCCTATATTATTGTATTCACTATTGAAGATACGTTCAATTTGTTGTTTGCTGCCACTTAAAACACCCGCAATTACATCACTATGCCCACTAATATATTTTGTAGCAGATTGTAATACCAGATCTATCCCCATTTCATAAGGTTTTTGATACAGGGGCGTACAAAAACTATTATCACAAATGGTTATCATATTTTTTGACCTGGCCAGTTGGGCTACCGCAGACAAATCCTGCAAGTCAAACATCCAGCTATTGGGTGATTCCAAATAGATAACAGTGGTATTGGACTGAATGGCATTTTCGAAATTGGTGATGGAACGTCCGTCGATATAGGTAACCGTTACACCAAAACGAGGAAGAATTTCATCGAACATTTTCCTAGCCCAGGTATATGGATCTTTCACACTAACGATATGATCACCTGCTTTCACATTTGCCAATACCGATGCAAAAATGGCAGCAGCGCCACTGTTGAAAACCAAACAATCTTCTGCACCATCCAATGCCGCTAGTTTTTTTCTTAAAATCTCTACCGTTGGATTTAATCCACGACTATATAACCATCCACCATATTCATTTTCAAATGCTTTTCGAAGGTCATCTACCGTTTTGAAAGCAAAATTGCTGGTTTGTACTATTGGGGGTGATACTGCACGAAAATATTCATCCCGATCTTCTCCCAATTCATTCAATATGTATGAAATATCCATGAGCTTATACTTGTTGTTCAGGCGTGTTGGTTCTGAATTTTGAAGTGAGGAAATAAATGAGCATGAAGCCGGCAAGTACCACCAGTCCTACCAATGCCGTATCCGGTGTTTGCATGGCGATACTGATACCTACAAATAAATAAGCACTCATAAAAATCAATGGCATTAAAGGATATAACTTCATCTTAAAAATGCCTGTGCCATCCAAATGTTTGGTTCTCTTACGAAGAATAAAAATGGTAGCACTGGAGGCAACCATACCAAAACAATCTAAGAAAATAGTGAAGTTGAGTATCTTATCAAAAGTTTGTGCAAAGAATAAAATTACAATACACATCGCTGCGAATACAGTCAAGGAAATCGTAAAAACCTGATTATTGGGATTCTGTTTTGAAAAGAATGCCGGCAAAGTTCTTTCCTGACTCATTGCGTACATCACCCTCGGATTACTCATCAACAATGCATTGACATAAGCCAATACTCCAAAGAATAAAAAGAAAGAAAAAATATCCGCCCCTCGGGTACCAAATGTTTTTTCCATGACCACATAGGCAATTTCTCTTTCTCCTTTCATTTGATCAAACCCCACAATGGTATAATAACTAAGATTCACCAAGAGATACAAACCGATAATAATAGCAATACCAATAAAGATGCCTCTCGGAATATTTTTTGCAGGTTGATTCACTTCATTTCCAAAATTGATGGTCTGTTGGTAACCTCCATAGGTAAAAGAAACAGCAATCAAACTAATACCCAAACTCTGTATCCAACTCATCGATGAACCAGTAGCTTCCGGAAGTACTGTAGTTGCAGCGACAGTAGCTGTGTGATCCTGCGGAAAGAAAAGCGCAAGAATCAATACCACAATCATTCCAATTTTGATCAGCATCAAAATATTTTGCGCTCGTGAACTCATACGTAGTCCCATTAGATTGATACCATAGAAAACAATAATAGCTACACAACTGATCAATGCTTTGTCAATATCTGTCCAATTATACCCCGGAAATAATTTTGTAATATATCCACTACCAATCAATGCTACCGCACTCAAACTTGCCGCATTACTGATGAGAATGATACAATTAATAGCAAAGGCAATACTGGGATGATATGCATAAGAAAACACTTTATAATATCCGCCCGTCACCGGATATCGACTCCCGATCTCAGCATAAGTCAGTGCTCCGCAAAGAGCTACAAATCCGCCTAGTATCCAAGCCGTAAAATACACTGAGGGTTCGATAGCATCTTTGGCACTGGTAGCCGCCGTTCTAAAAATTCCCATCCCAATCACCAGACCCACAACGATCATGGTAAAGCTGAACAAATTAAGTTTTTGATTTCCCTGCATAATGAATTGATATGGTGTTAAATGTAAGGAAAAGATGGGTTATAGTCTATGGTCGATAGTCCATAGTCCATGGCAGATGGGTCATGTAGAGTAGCTGATAGTTCATAGCAAATAGTAGAAAATATTTTGGAACGGGTAATAATCTTTGCAATCTCTTTACCATGAGCTATCATCTATTGTAATGAACTATTAGCCATATGCTATGGACTATCGACTATCGACCCCCTCAACTTTTCCCCCTCCCGTGTAAAACTTAATTTTCAGAAAACAAAGGAGCCCCTACTTTTGCTACCGTATTTGGTTCTCGCTATATGCGGGATTAAAAGGGAAGTCCGGTGTGAATCCGGCGCTATCCCCGTAGCTGTAAGTTCTTGGGTGGTTTGCTTATAGCTAATAGATCATAGCTAATAGACTATTTGCTATGATCCATTAGCCATTACCCTCTCACCGCTGTCGTTTCTACTAACCACTGTTCCTAATTAATGGGATGGGAAGGTTCAATGACAGAGAACAAGCCAGAAGACCTGCCAGACACAAACGTTCATTCACGGCTTTCGGGTGAAAAGCATGGAATGTAAATGCTGTCTGCAGCGGCTATTTATGTTTCTCCGTTTTTTAAAATTTCCTGAAAGCTCATTGTTCAACCTTATAACAAACAACAATGAGCAAAACAATTACGCTCCTTGCATGCCTGCTGTCTGGCACCCAGGTATTTGCACAAAAAGACACGGTTATCCTTGATGAAGTAGTGGTAACTGCCAACAAAATTGAACAGAAACAAAGTAGTACCGGTAAAGTGATCTCTGTGATCACCAAAGCCCAAATTGAAAAAAGCGGTGGTAAGAGCATTTCCCAATTACTCAATGAACAAGCCGGGATCACCATTAATGGTGCTTTCAATAATATCGGTAGCGTTCAAACCGTGTATATGCGCGGGGCTTCTCCTGGTCGTACATTGATCATGATGGATGGAATTCCATTGAATGACCCCTCTACCATCACTACAGATTTTGACCTGAATTTGTTTTCCATTAATGATGTTGAAAGAATTGAAGTGTGCAGAGGTGCTCAATCTACACTATATGGCAGCGATGCCATTGCGGGGGTAGTGAATATCATTACCGTAAAAAAAGATGCCCAAAAAGCATTCAATGTAAAAGCAACTTTGAGTCAGGGTAATCTTGGTACATCCCGCAATAATATTCAGTTGTATGGTAAGAAAAATAAATTCACTTACACTGCCCGTTATGCACGTTTATTTACCAATGGATTTTCATCTGCCTATGACAGTACAGGTATTCGTAATTACGATAAAGACAAATACGATGGTTCTGTTGCCAACGCCCAATTGATGTACCAGGCCAACGATCATCTCATGTTCAAAACATTTCTGATGCACAGTCAATACAAAGCAGGTATTGATGCAGGGGTATTCAATGATGACCGTGACTATAATATCAATAACACATCACTGATCACCGGTACCGGATTTCAATACAAGAAAGGCGCTTTCGCATTGACCGGAAACTATCAATACAGCGAACTCGGACGCAATTACAGAAACGATAGTGCGCATAAAACCAGTACTATTTTTGAAGACAACAGTTATAACGCTATTTCTCAGTTTGCTGAATTGTACAGTTTAGTGAAACTGGGTGCAGGTTTCACATTGCTCACAGGTATTGATTATCGCTATGGGTCGTACAACCAAGACTATTTCGCGATCAGCTCATTTGGTCCATTCAGAAGCAGGTTTCGTGATACCTCTATGTCACAAACCGCCTTGTATGGTTCATTGATCTATAGTAGCGCCGATAAGAAACTGAATATCGAATTTGGCGGACGTTATAACGATCATTCTCGTTATGGCAACAATGCTACTTATACTTTCAATCCTTCTTATAGTATCAATGATGCCGTTCGTGTATTTGGTAGTATTTCAAGTGGATTCAAAACACCTTCATTATACCAGTTGAGTTTGAATGCCAACTTGAAAGCAGAAAAATCTGTGAACTATGAAGCAGGCATCAGCTATCAAAGCAAACAACTGAGTACTCGACTTATCTATTTTAATAGAAAGATCAATAACGGTATTGACTACAACTATATCACGTTCAACTATTTCAATTATGTAAAACAGATTGTGAATGGTTTGGAATGGGAAATAAATGCGAAACTGGGCAAAAAAGCAGGTATTACTGCCAACTATACATTATTGCTGAGTGAAGAACTAACCCAAAACCGTTTGTCCACCAAAGACACAGTTACTTACGATTATCTCTTACGCAGACCCAAGCACCATTTCAATATCAGTGCCAATGTGGACTTGTGCAAGGGATTGAATGTAGCGGTTACCGGCAAATATGTAAGTCAACGTTTTGATATTGGCGGATTCAGAAGAGCAGATGTTTCATTACCATCTTATTTTATTCTTGGTGCTTCAGCTGATTACGTACTGAATAACAGCGTTCGCTTCTTTACTGATGCACAGAATATTACCGGCAAAAAATTCTTTGATGCACGCGGATTTAATGCCATCCCATTTTTGTTTAATGCCGGGGTGACGTTTAATTGGTAATAAGTCAAAAATCAAAATGCAAAAGTCAAAAAAGGCATAGTAACTAAGTAGCTAATTTGCACTACTATTTACCATGGACTATTAACCATTAGCTATTGTCACTTTTGACTTTTGCATTTTTAATTTTTCTTCCATGACACATAAACATGAGATAAAACATTGTCCGCGTTGCACTAAAACATTTGAGTGCAAAGTGGGCAATATTCCTGCCTGTCAGTGCAGTGGTCCTAAACTCAGTTATGAGGAACGTGTTTATATTGAGAGTAAATACACAGATTGTCTCTGTAAAAACTGTCTGGAAGCCTTGCAGTTTGAGTATAAGTTGGTGAGGAATCATGTGTTTAGATTTTGATGGTGATTAATGAGTAGTGAATATTCAGTAGTGAGTTAGGAGCAATCCATAGTTCTTCAAAAAATTACTCACTGCTCACTACTGACTACTCACTATTCCCTACCTTAGTCTAAACTTCCACCACCATGACCTTCCAACTCGACCATCTGCTGACCATTACTTTTACTTTGTTTGCAGTGATTGATATTGTGGGATCGATTCCATTGTTGATCTCTTTGAAGGAAAAGATGGGTGGAATACGTTCTACACAAGCCACTTTAATATCTGGCGCATTAATGATTCTTTTTCTGTTTGCAGGAGAAGCTTTTTTAAAGATTTTAGGATTAGACATTCGTTCTTTTGCAGTAGGTGGTTCTGTTGTGATTTTTTTATTGGGATTGGAAATGGTGTTAGGACATGAGATTTTTAAAGGAGATAAAGATGCCAAATCAGGATCGGTAGTGCCCATTGCTTTCCCCATTATTGCAGGTAGCGGTACACTTACAACCGTCATGTCTTTAAAAGCCAACTATGAGGAATTGTATATTCTCAGTGGTATTCTGATCAATTTGGTGGTGGTTTATATTGTGTTAAAGTCTTTGAAAGTTATAGAACGCGCATTCGGACAAGCCGGTTTATTGGCAGTTCGTAAATTTTTTGGTGTAATTCTGCTGGCCATTGCGGTGAAAATCTTTAGTAGCAATATTGCTGCTTTCGGAAAGTAATCCGAACTTCAAACTATCCGATACATCCGCAAACATATCGAACTCATTTTCTGGATCAGTGCATTGATCTTATTATTCTTTTTACCTGATACGGAAGGTCAGCAATCATTATGCCCCTCACAGCTATTAGGACTGGGTAAATGTCCGGGGTGCGGTATTGGACATGCCATTCATGATGCCTTGCATTTTCGTTTTCAGGCTTCCTTTTATCATCATCTATTCGGAATTGTGGGAGTAATCATTATATTTATAAGGATAAAGCAACTTATACAACCTTTACGCAAACAACATGAAACCCAACCTCTACAATCTGATCCCCGCTCTTGAAGGCGAAGAGCTGGTGTATTTACAAAACCTTACTTCAGATTTATCACCTGAAAGATTGCAAAACTTCATCGCCGTTTATAATGGTAAAAGAAGAAAAACCGATCAGATACTACTTGGCTGTATACTTGGCTTTGTACTGGTAGCAGGGGTACAAAGATTCATGGTCAGACAAAATGGAATGGGTTTGTTATACCTTTTCACTGCCGGACTCTGTTTCATTGGAACGATTGTAGATACTATTAATCACAAACAGCTTACGTTTGAATACAATAGCCAAATGGCAAGAGAAAGTTTGGCAATGGTGCATGCGATGTATTAGCTATGAGCCATCAATAATTTTTGCATGAAAAAGATGATAATTTGTTGGGTATTACTTGTATTCGTTGCTATTAACGGTAAATCCCAAACCAATTCCAAAGAACTCCGCCATGTAGTGCTATTCGGCTGGACATCAAAAGCAGATTCCGCTGCTATTGATAAAGTGGTTCGTGCATTTAAAGAATTATCCAATCAAATAAAAACCATTAAAAAATTCGAATGGGGAGAGAATAATAGTCCAGAGAAATTGAATAACGGTCTTACCCATTGTTTCCTGCTCACTTTTTCCAGTGAAAAAGATAGGGATGATTATTTGGTACATCCTGCCCATACAGCTTTCACCAAACTGCTACCGGGGTTACTTGAAAAAGTAACAGTACTGGATTATTGGGTAAAGTGATTTTTGATTGAATCGCATATGGAACGCGGATAGTCATGATTTTCATGATAATCCGCGTTCTATTTTAACCCTACTAAAGAATTAACATATCCTCGCAATAGCGGTTTTTAAAAACTGCTTACTTTTAAATGTAACATTAAAGTATCTGCCATGGAACTTAAGTTTCATCAAAAAATTTCATCTCATTCTTTAGCCATCATACTTGTTTCGATCGGGTTCCTTTTTACACTTATAAAAGACTTTAGCCAAACAGTTTTCACTGATTCAGCTTACTATTTTTCGGAATCTTTTTTATTCAGCAGTTTTTGGTGGTGGTTTATTCCATTTTGTATACTTCAAAATAAAATACTGAAAAAAGAGTCTTTATCTTTCAAGCATCAGATTTTGCTCTATTTTTTCTTTGTTGGGACTCACCTATTTACATGTGCTGTATGGATTGATTTGATCTCTAGTATTTTTTATGAACAAAGATTCCTCTTTTGGAAAGGCATGGGATTTAGTTTTGCAGAAAATGGGTATTCACTTTTATTGTTATATGGTCTCCCTTTCTTTTTCAAGTCCTCAAAATTCCAAGAAGCTATCATTCAGCCATCATCACCTCTTGATAAAGTTCACTCATATAGTCCTAACCTTCTTGTACATGAGGGTCATCAAACAATACTGGTAACCAAACAAGAGATACTGCATATTCAGTCAAGTCCACCTTACGTGTTGATACATACCCCATCCAGAAAATACTTGCATAAAACTACGCTCGGAAAGATACAGGAGGAATTACAGTCTGATCAGTTTATACGTATCCATAAATCTACGATTGTAAATATCCAACAGATCGCTTCTTTTCGCTCGCGGCAGAATGGCGATTATGATATTGTGTTAAAGGACCAAACATTATTACGTCTAAGTAGAAATTATGCGTCTGATTTTAAACGGGTGATGGGTTCGATCACTCAGGATACGACAATATAAACTCATCTTATAACATCACATTTGTTGGGCGAGTACATTGACAGGAATTTTGTAGCAAAAATTCATGATGTCCAACTATCTTTCTTCTCTCACAATCATCTGCTTATTAGCATTCACATCCTGTGAAGCACAACCTACCCATCAAAAAAAAGACACGGTTCCGGTAGGCGGTAGTTGCGAAACCTGCGAACTGATGTTTGAAGGAATACCTGATAAGGTTGAATCTTCAGATACCAGTGCAGGGTGGTATGAGAATGCCCAACAATTAATGATCACAGGACGGGTATTTCAGTCGGATGGGAAAACGCCTGCCCCCAATATCCTCATCTATTATTGGCATACGGATGCCAAAGGTTTGTATAGCAATAAAATCGGAAGCCATGGGAAAGCAGCACAACACGGTTATTTACGCGGCTGGGTAAAGTCTGACAGTAATGGGAATTACATGATTCATACATTGAGACCTGTACCTTATCCGAAAGAAGATATCCCGGCTCATATTCATCTTTTGATCAAAGAATCAACAATTGCTAACCCTTATTATGTTGATGATCTTGTTTTTGATGAAGACCCTTTATTGATCAAACATTTGAAGAAATATCCTGCAGAAGAAAGAGGTGGCAATGGTATACTTCGTGTACTGCTGAATGGAAAAGTACAGATAGCAGAACATGATATTATACTAGGACTTAATATTCCCAATCATCCTGCCACAAAAGACTTACCCAAGGAATCAGGACTATCTATTGGACAAGATCAACCTTCCTTTATACCTTATCATGCTTATGGACCCGATAAGGGCAGCAGGGCTTGTCCGGTTTGTAAATACGGACGTTATCACGGCATCATTTTTTATACCGGCAATAGACCCGATTGGCCCTCTATTAAACAGTGGCTACAATTTCTGGAAGTTAGTGCGGAGCAGTATAAGGATTCACTGAAAGCCTATTTTGTATATGGCGATGAAAGAAATTATAATGCTGCAGACAGACAGCAATTGCTAGAGTCTCTTGGGAAAGAATTGAAATTACAAAGAACAGCGCTTACTTATGTCCCATCCATGAATGATCAAGAAACAGAAATGTATTTAAACAAAATAGATCCTAATGTAGAGAATACGATCATCATTTATAAACACAGAAGAATCGTAGGAAAATTTGTAAACCTGTCACCAACCGAAGATCATTTCAACACAATTAAAACGGTGATCGAAACATCAAAAGGGAAGTATTTTAGATTGAAGGGATTACCTCATGAACAATAATTAATAGTCATAAAAGAAAGAGAATGTAAACTTTTTGAAACTTGTTTCTTCCTTCTTGTTTCTTACCCTTGTGGCCTCGCCATCCGCCGCGGCGGAGAACCTGGGTCTGGAGCTTCGGAAACTCTCAAATACAATTAAATTATTAATCCTTGTTACTTACCGTTGTGGCCTCGCCATCCGCCGCGGCGGAGAACCTGTGTCTGGAGCTTCGGAAACTCTCAAATACAATTAAATTATTAATCCTTGTTACTTACCGTTGTGGCCTCGCCAGGAATCGAACCTGGATCTGGAGCTTCGGAAACTCTTATACTATCCATTGTACTACGAGGCCATTATAATAAATTACTTCAAATAACTAAAAGAACTTTGACTAACCTGCAGCTTAAGCTTTGCCCCAACACTACTGTTCGGATTATACTATCTCCGCCCTGGCGGATACTACAAGGCCATTTTACATTGTGATATCGCAAAAATAACAGAAACTATATTAACTACCTGAACAACTGTTGCATCGCTGCTTTTAGGAATATACCAGTGGGTACACTATTCATGATATGCAGGTCATCCCATACACTGGTTTCATTATCTAAAAAACGAAGTACACGCTGAGGCGGATTCTTTTGAAAGATCGCTGCAAATATCTGATCGCCGTTGAGTTTTTTATGGTGTAATACACTCAATAATACACTATCGTACAAGCGAAATTTTTTCGCATTAATACTATTATCAGCTTTAGGAACACGATTGTTTTTTAAAGCATCCACCACACTTGCTGTTCTTTTTTGTATGAACTGAAATGCATATCCACTGCTTCCTTTGGCTTGTCCGCCTGCAATTCCAATATAAATGACTTTACCTTCAACTGAAGGGAAAACATGATTGGTCATAGGGATGATTCCAAATTCTTCTTGTTCAATGGTAAATGTATTGATCCCCAGATAGTCAGAAAGATATTGTATCAGCTCCTCCGAATACTTCTCCTGTGGTAATAATGTCTCTGTAAATAAAGTATACTCTACCAGTGCTTTATTAGTTGATACCGGTAATACATACATAAATGTTGTTCCTTCTTTCTGCGACACCCTGAAATCCATAAAAGTAGCTTTGGAAGGGTCAAAGACCGGCGTAGGTGTTTCAATGACCCAACCTTTAAAATGCTGCAGCAACATATATTGTCTGGCTGTGATTTTTGGTTCCCGGAAAAGAATGCTATTGAAAATATAGTCAGCGGTTATCTTTCCTGAAGGCAATGTCAATACGGCTTTATTATTTTCATTCCCAACTCCCAGCACTTCCTCATAATGAAAATGAACATTACTTTTATTGGCTGCCTTTTGTAACACATACTGATAAAAATCAATGCCCCTTATCATTTTATACCGATACGGATCGATAGCTAATGTGGCTGAATAATCATTTGAAAAGAAATCTAACTGTTTCCATTGATGATATACGATTGATTCGAAAAGCCCTTTTTCTTTTTCCCAAAAACACCAGGTTCTGTCGTTTTGCTGTTTTGGCGCTTTATCTACAACCAATATTTGTTTGTCATCAAAAAAAGGGTCTTGCATCATGCGCATAAGCAGGCTCATACCTGCAAGACCTAAACCGGAGATGATATAGTGATAGTGAGTTGTCAGTAGTGAATGGTCAATTGTGAATGGTGAAATTATTGCTTTTGCATCATTTCATCTTTTCGAACTTTATCCCAGTATTTTTTAGCAACGATGAGCATACCGAAACTTTCACCTTCATGTTTGTCTAGATGTTTGTGATGCATTTTATGTGCCCAACGTATGGCTTTAATGTATTTATTGTTACTTCTTGTAAACAATTTAATACGTTGGTGGATGATGATTTCGTGTACCAAAAAATAAGCAAACCCATACATGGCAATACCCGCACCAATACTCACCACCCAATACACTTGATTCATACTTCCTAACATGATACATAACCAACTGGGTATTGCAAAAATGATAAAGAAAGCATCGTTCTTCTCAAAAAATCCGGGACCTTTCTGGTGGTGATCTTCATGCAAATACCATAAAAATCCATGCATTACATACCGATGGGTAAGCCAGGTAATGCCTTCCATGATGCAAAAAGTTACCAGTGTAATCAATACGTATAACATATTACAAATGCCATCTGAGTGTTAAGAAAAACAGAAGCTGTATAATAAACAAATGTACCGCAAAATGGTTGGTCTTATCGAACCGCAAATACCGGAAAAGTAACAGTAGCGCTGCACTGATGAGAAACCAACAGAGATAATTAAAAAAGGGTATCAGCCCTCCTTCCCATTGCCAGAATCCTAATTTCACGGCTACCGGCTCCATTACCCAGTCAAAAAAAACGGTTAACAAAGCTCCATCAAGAACTAGTGAAATAGTGACCATACGCTTGGATAAGCGTCCGCCAGACTCTTCATATTTCAAACTCATCCAGTCAATGGCTTTCTGCATGATCACACCAGAACAATAAACAATCACAAACCAATTTACACCTATCAACCAAGGCACTCCGTTGAAATGTGGACCGAGTACTTGTCCGTAATGATAACAGCCGAATAACTTACCCGTATTTACCCCTATCATTTCAGAACCCATGCCTGTAAGAAATGCAGCCAATAAAAAAAGTAAAAAAGCCTTGTTGGGTTTGGGTTGATTCCAGACCAACAGTGCCGCCATCAAAATCAGGTTCAAGGGAGTGTTGGCAATGAACCAATCTTTATGATCGGTATACAACATACCGATCAGTCCACTCACATGAAACAGAATGGCCAAAAAAGCTGATATGGTTAGTTTATACTTGCTCAATGTCTTTTCCTTTTTCGTGCATCTTCTTGTACAATCGTACTCATGATCTTAGCACTCTTCAAACACAAAGGTATACCACCACCCGGATGAACGCTTCCACCCACAAAATACAGTCCTTCGATTTGTCTTGAAAAATTCGGATGACGCAAGAAAGCCGCCATTCTGGAATTCGAACTTGTTCCATACAATGAACCCTGATAAGAACCCGTTTTTGTTTCAATCAAGACAGGATCTAGTACATCTTCTGTTTCAATCAATGATTCAATATCGGTTTGTAACATCCGATTCAATTTATCAATCACTGCTTTTCGATATACGGTCTTCAATTGTGTCCAGTCTTGTCCAACATTAGCCGGAACATTCACCATGACGAACCAATTCTCTTTTCCCTCCGGTGCTTGTATGCCTGGTTCACACTTAGCAGTTATATTGATATACACTGTGGGATCTTGATATGCTTTCTTCAATCGGAATAAATGATCAAATTCTTCTCGATAATGATTACTGAAGAAAATATTGTGTAATCCCAATTGAGAAAACGATTTATGAATACCCCAATAAAAGATCAGTGCACTACTGCTTCTTTCCTGCTTTAAAATTTTCTTCGCTTTTTCCGGATCATTCAATAATCGTAAATACGTGAAGTATACATCCACATTACTCACAACAATATCAGACAATATATTTTCACCTGCCACTACTACGCCAATCGCTTTGCTATTGTGCCGAATAATTCTTTCAATCGGTTGCTTGAAATGAAAGATCACTCCTTTTTTGGTAGCCAATCGGTATAATGCTTTTGTGATGCTGATCATCCCTCCTTCCGGATAAAACGTTCCTTCATTATGTTCCAAATGTGGGATCAAACTCAACATTCCGGGTGCTTTATATGGGTTACTACCATTATAAGTAGCATACCGATTGAATAGCTGTACTACTTTTTCACTCTGAAAATTTTGTTGATTCACCTGGTGCATACTTTTCATCAAGTGTGATATTCGAACGGTTTTAATGGCTTTTCCAATATTCGCCTTGACCAAAGTCTTTCTTTTATGAAGCGAATGATTCAGAAAAACATTCGCAACCCCATCATATAGTTTAGCAGAACTATTCAGATAGTGTTTTACATGATGTGCAGGCTCTCCTGTTTTTTGTTGCAATTCAGCAGCGAAATCATCTGTATCGGCTGCTGCACGAATCATGGTGCCATCTTCATAGAAGTAATGACATGAATGATCCATTTTCCTATAATGAAAATAATCTCCGATGGGTTCTCCTGCTAGTTCAAACAACTCTTCAATATTGTCAGGTTGCGTAAATAAACTTGGCCCCGTATCAAAATGATATCCCTTTGTTTCAAAGTATCCCAACTTACCCCCGGGTTGATCAGATTGTTCATATACATGTACTGTATATCCCTGAACTGCCAATCTGATAGCTGCAGCCATTCCTGCAACACCTGCGCCAATTACAATTGCATGAGGAGATGTATCCATTATCAATTGTTTTGTTGTTTCAGATACCAATCACGCACTTTAGGAAATGCAATATGAAACCAAACAGTAAAGTCATCAGGATTTTTTTGTAACATTTCCTCAATGGATGCTAATGAATAATACGCATAGTTTTCAACTTCATCAGCATTGGGTTCAATAGCTCCCATATAGGTACCGACAAATACATGATCAAATTCATGTTCGGTTAAACCATTACTAAAAGGGGCTTTGTAAGTAAAGTCAAATGCTTTGGAGAGTGCTGTTTCAAAACCCATTTCTTCTTTTAGTCGACGTAAAGCGGCATCAGCAACTGCTTCACCCGGACGAGGATGGCTGCAACAAGTGTTGGTCCAGAGTCCACCACTATGGTATTTACTGATGGCTCTTTGTTGTAAAAGCAGTTCATGATGGTTATTGAAAATGAAAACACTGAAAGCTCGATGTAGCAAAGCTTTTTTATGTGCTTCCATTTTTTCCATAACGCCCAGTTCGATATCCTGCTCGTTAACCAGTATCACCTGTTCCATACATTAAAAATAAGTCTTCCTGCTTTGTGTGGCTATAGTAAATTCAACTGACTACGGATACCCGCTTTGGCCAGAATAAAAACCTTGCCGTAATCGGGTATTCTAATCCGCTCTTCCATGATATTTTGTGGGCGAACTTTTTTGATTTTTTTGAAGAGAGAGAGATAATATTTATAAGCTACATAAACCCCAAATCGCGCTTTCAAAGGCAGCAATAGAATACCCTCATAAGCATGATCAAAATCTTTTTGAATATCGGCTTCAATAGCAGCTTTATCTTCTGAAGTAAAATTTCTAAAATCGCAACCCGGAAAATATACCCTTTCCAATCCTTCGTAATCAGCTTTTAGGTCACGCAGGAAGTTAACTTTTTGGAATGCGGCGCCAAGGCTTCTGGCATAAGGCTTCAATTGCTCATACATTTTTTTATCCCCTTCACAGAATACAAACAAACACATCAACCCTACTACTTCTGCACTGCCATAAATATATTGTTCATAACCGGCACGATCGTATTTGCGCTGATCAAGATCCAGTTCCATGCTATACAAAAATGCATCGATCAATTCCCTGTCTATTCCAAACTGATTAACGGTGATCTGAAAACTGTGGAGTATCGGATTCATACTGATGCCTTTTTCAATGGCATCATACGTAGCAATTTTAAATTCTTGTAATAGTATCGGTTTATCAAAATCATGAAAAGTATCTACGATCTCATCCGCGAAGCGAACAAAACCATAAATATTAAAAATGGGTGTACGCAGGTCTTTATTCAACAACCTAATGGCCGAAGAAAAACTGGTACTGTATTTTTCCGTCGTGATCCTGCTGCACTCCTGACTTACTTCATGAAACAGATTGATCATGGGTTGTGTTTTTGCTTATGGCCAATAGCTCATGGCCTATTGAAATATTTTTATCCAAATGCTTTTATGACTTCTCCCGCCACTACTTCCCCACTGATCAAACTCGGCGGAACACCTGGTCCAGGAACCGTTAATTGTCCGGTATAGAACAGATTCTTCACTTTTTTACTCCTACATCTGGGTTTTAAAACAGCGGTTTGACGTAAAGTGTTCGCTAAACCATAGGCATTTCCACGAAAAGCATGGTACTCAGATACGAAATCGCTGTGTGCAAAGGATTTTTTGTAAATAATAGCCTCTCGTACCGACTGTCCGAGCTGTTTTTCCAATCGGTCAATCACCCTATTGAAATACATATCGCGTCTTTCTTCGCTGTCATCACTCAGTCCTGTAGCTACGGGTATCAACAGGAATAAATTTTCACATCCTTCCGGAGCTACAGTGGGGTCTGTAACCGATGTGGCACTCATATAAAACAAAGGATCCGAAGGCCATTCACGGGTGGTATAGATTTCTTTACCGTGCACTTCAAAAGAAGTATCAAAGAATAAGGTATGATGATGAATATTATTGAGTCGCTTATTCAAACCCACATAATACAATAAACAGCTCGGAGCCATTACACGTTTATCCCAATATTGATTGGAGTATGTCCGGAATGCTTCCGGTAGTAACCCGGTTTCAATATGATGATAATCTGCCCCACCAATCACCACATCGGCATTGTAATCACCTTTTTGGGTCACTAGTTCTTTCACAGCATGCTTATCAATAGAAATGGTAGTTACTTCTTCCCCAAAACGAAATTCTACACCCAATTCTACTGCCAGATCATACATAGCTTTTACAATCTGAAACATCCCGCCATCCGGATACCAAGTACCGCCTTTGATATCGGCATAATTCATCAAACTATATAGCGCAGGTGTATCTTCCGGCAAAGCACCTAAAAACAAAACCGGAAATTCCATCAACTCTTTCAGCTTCGGATTTGAAAAATGTTTGGCTACATGCGACTTGATAGAGTTGAATACATCTAAACGAAATATACCGGTGATCAATTCCCAATCTAAAAATTCAGCGAGCGATTGTCCTGGTTTGTATACCAATTTTTGAATCCCTACTTCATATTTATAAGCGGCTTCTTTCAAAAATTTATCCAGCTGAACAGCGCTACCCGGCTCAATTTCATCGAATAAACGTCGCAATGCTTCATAATCGGCGGGTATATCAACCGGACCATCAGCCCAGTAAACACGATAGGATGGATCCAATCTTTTTAAATGATAATAATCGGATACTTTCTTACCAAACTGATTGAAATAACGTTCAAATACATCCGGCATCCAGTACCAACTTGGGCCCATATCAAATGTAAATCCGGCTTCTGAGAATTGGCGGGCGCGGCCACCCGGCATGGTGTGCTTTTCTAAAACGGTAACCTTCCATCCTGCTTTGGCCATGAAAGAGGCAGCAGAAAGTCCGGCAAAGCCGCTTCCTATAATAATGACAGACTTGCTCACTCGACTAGTAAATTAGACAAAAAAGTTAATACCGCTGTAATTGGTTTTTGAGCAGTTTACGTGCAAAATGGATCCTGCTTTTGATGGTTCCCAATGGCTCTCCCAACATATCTGCTATTTCATGGTATTTGAATCCATCGAAATACAACAAAAAAGGATTGCGAAATATTTCTGGAAGATGATGAATTGCCTCCTGTACTTCTTTGAGATTAATTTTCGCCACTGCATCATTCGTTACAGCACCCTGGTTGAGATTTAACAAAAACTCATTGGGTGTGCTATCAAAAATGGTGGATTGTTTAGCCTTGCGACGGTAGTTATTGATGAAGATATTACGCATGATGGTGTACAACCATGCTTTAATGTTGGTTCCTACATTGTATTTGTCCTTGTTGGCAAGGGCTCTGTACATCGTTTCTTGTACCAAATCCTTGGCAGCCTCTGCATCACGGGTGAGTGTAATGGCAAAAGGCTTTAAGAACTCGGTATTGTTCAACAGCATCTGATTAAATTCCAATGTAGACATAAACAGTGTGTTTAATTATTTAGGACATAAAATTAAACATAAATATCCTACCCTTCCAAAATTTTGTTTAAATATTTCTTAAAAAAGATAAAACAAACCAAATCAACGGATTACAAATGTTTAAACATCAAAAAAAGGGCCGATTGCAGTTCCAATCGACCCAAATGCTATTAAAATACGATGAGAATTAGGAAAAAGTTGCTACATATTCCATCACTTCAGACAAAGATCTCTTAAAGCTAATATTTGACGGAACGCGTTTTTTGTAAGTCTGCGTCAACAAACCGGAAACAATGATTGGAATATCCGGCATGCGGTTATGTGCATTGATCAAGAACTTCTCGAAGTTGAAATTATGTGCTACGGAAGTTAAGTGTGAATATAGAAAATCAGGTTTTTTGAGGTTCACAACATATTCCACGTCTTTCAATGGAACATTGGAGCCTAAGTAATACACTTTTACACCCCTGCTCTTCAACAGAAAGTACATAAAAAGAAGCCCTAATTCATGGTGTTCTCCTTCCGGCAGAAACAATAAAGTAGTTTTATTGAGAGAAACATGACTGCTTACACCTTCAATACCAATAATCAGCTTTTGTCTGATAATATTGGTCACCAAATGTTCTTGCGCCGGATTAACATGATTGGTAAGCCAAAGAATTCCGATTCTTTCGAGAAAGGGGAAGATGATCTGAGTAATAGTTCTTTCAACTCCTTTTGCCATGATATAGTTATCCAGAACGGTTTCGAAATCCTCCATTCTCAGATCCACCATACAATGAATCAAATCATTGACAATACGCTCTTGTTGTGCTTGTGCCTGCGTCAATGAAAGAATTTTTTCTTTCATTTCTACTGGCGTCATGCGATCAATATGGGAGATCTTGTACCCATACTTGTTCAACAAGGCAATGTTCAATACTGTTTTTAATTCGCTATTGCTGTAATAACGAATATTGGTTTGCGTACGCTGTGGATTTAGAAATCCATAACGTTGCTCCCAGATCCTGATCGTGTGGGCTTTGATACCGGTCAGGTTCTCCAAATCTTTGATGGTAAAAGCGTCCATACCATAATAAACAGGCAGGAGGCTGTTTTGTTTAAAAAGAAAAGATTAAAACTTAATCAAAAAAATGTTGAATTTATTGATAATCAAATCGTTTAGAGACTCCACAAAGCATCTGTTAAAAGTTATTTTAGGTTCATGAGGTAGGCACCATAGCCACTTTTTGCATATAGCTCTGCCAGTTTCCGAAGCTGCTCCTTATCAATATAGCCCATTCGCCAAGCTACTTCTTCAATACAACCAATCTTTTGACTTTGTCGCTTTTCAATAACCCTGACGAACTCACTGGCATCGCTCAATGAATCAAAAGTACCTGTGTCTAACCAAGCTGTTCCTCTGTTCATAATACCCACTTTTAATTTCCCTTGTTGTAGGTATTCATTGTTTACAGTTGTAATCTCATATTCACCACGTGCAGATGGTTGAATTGATTTTGCGATACGCACTACCGAATTATCGTAGAAATAAAGTCCGGGTACAGCATAGTTCGATTTAGGCTTCACAGGCTTCTCTTCAATAGAGATCACTTTTTTATGTTCATCAAATTCAACCACACCGTAACGTTCCGGGTCATTCACCTCATAGGCGAACACTGCAGCACCTTCTACATCATTGAAAGATTGAACAAGTTGACTAAAACCTGCACCATAAAAAATATTATCGCCAAGGATCAATGCAACTTTATCATTCCCAATAAACGACTCCCCGATTACAAATGCTTGTGCCAGTCCATTGGGAGTGGGTTGTACAGCATATTGAAAATTGCATCCCAATTCTTTTCCATTACCCAATAGTCTTTTAAATTGATCACTATCCTCAGGCGTGGTGATGATCAATATTTCTTTGATACCCGCTAACATTAAAATAGACAGCGGATAATAGATCATGGGTTTATCATAGATCGGCATTAACTGCTTACTGATTCCCTTTGTGATCGGATACAGCCTTGTTCCTGAACCACCGGCTAGAATAATACCTTTCATACTTTAAAATTTTAAAGAGTTTGACACATCCTGAAAAGCAGGTAGAACCTGATCCTTTTCAGATAATATCAAATTCGTATCAGGCAGTTGCCAATTGATTGCCAAATCCTTATCGTTGAAAATAATGCCTCTTTCTGATGCTTTGTTATAATAGTTATCACACTTATAAAAAAAGACTGCTGTTTCACTCAATACAACAAACCCATGTGCAAAACCTCTTGGTACAAAAAGTTGCTGGTGATTGTCTTCTGTTAACTCAATCGTGAAGGTTTGTCCATAACTAGGAGAATTTTTCCTAATATCTACTACAACATCCAACACTTTTCCTTGTAAAACCCTTACCAGCTTGGCCTGTGCATGTTCCCCTTCCTGAAAATGGAGTCCGCGTAAAACCCCCTTTTGAGACTTAGACTGATTGTCTTGAACAAAATCAATATCCAAACCTGTTTCTGAAAAAAATGTTTTTCGATTAAAGCTCTCAAAGAAATATCCTCGCTGATCACCATGTACGGTATCATGAATGATATAACAATCTGCTAAAGGTGTTTTTTCGATTTTCATATTTATCGATTACCATACATTGATTCATAATAATGTTGATAGGCGCCGGAAGTAACATGTTGTAACCATTCTGTATTGCTCAAATACCAATCAATTGTTTCAGATAAACCTTCTTCAAATGTTACACTGGGCTCCCAACCAAATTGTTCTTTGATCTTACTTGCATCAATGGCATATCTTCTATCGTGTCCGGGTCTGTCTTTTACATAAGTGATCAATTGTTCACTTTCACTTTTTGTTCTTCCTAATTTTTCATCCATCAATCTACACAGCAATTTAACCAGATCAATATTTTTCCATTCATTAAAGCCACCAATATTATAGGTTTCGCCTGCTTTACCTTGATGGAATATGGTATCAATAGCTCTGGCATGATCTTTTACATAGAGCCAGTCACGAGTGTATAAACCATCGCCATAAACCGGCAATGGTTTCTTTTCAAGAATATTATGAATAAACAAAGGAATCAATTTCTCAGGAAAATGATTAGGTCCATAATTGTTAGAACAGTTCGAAACAATCGAAGGCAAATGATAGGTTTCGTGATAAGCCCGAACAAAATGATCAGAGGACGCCTTACTGGCTGAATAAGGTGAACGGGGATCGTAAGCTGTGGTTTCTGTAAAAAAGCCGGTTTCTCCTAAACTACCAAATACCTCATCAGTAGAAATATGATAAAACAAATGATCACTCATATTTTCCGCCCAGAACTTTTTAGCTGTATTCAATAAGTTAACAGTGCCAATGATATTCGTGTATACAAAATCCAATGGCGACAATATGGAACGATCTACATGGGATTCAGCCGCCAGATGAATTACATCAGTAATTTGATACGCTTGAAAAACCTGTTCCAGTGATTCTGCATCCAAAATATTGGCTTTTATAAAGCGATAATTAGCTTGCTGCTCTACATCTTTCAGATTCTCCAGATTACCGGCATAGGTCAGTGCATCCAGATTAATGATGGTATAGTCGGGATATTTATTAACAAATAATCGGATCACATGAGAACCAATAAATCCGGCACCTCCGGTAATCAATATCTTTTTGCTCATATATGTTGTACTGAATGGCTGCAAAATAAGCAAATGCGTGGATATGACTCAGATACCCACTATTCAGCTTAACAGAAATTTCGCTTACTACTGATTGGACTCTATTTGCTGAATAAATAGGTCTATTTATTATCTTTCACTTCCAAACAATTGCTATGAACCAACGATACTACTCTCTCGATGTTTTTCGTGGAGCTACTGTTGCCTTAATGATATTGGTAAATAATCCCGGAAGCTGGTCGCATATCTATGGCCCATTGGAACATGCCCCCTGGCATGGTTGTACTCCTACAGATCTGGTTTTCCCCTTTTTTCTGTTTGCTGTAGGTAATGCCATGGCATTTGTGATGCCTAGATTTGAGCAAGCCGGACCTGCTACATTTTGGAAAAAAATAATCAAAAGAACTGCATTGATATTTTTGATCGGTTTACTCCTGCATTGGAGTCCGTTTGTAAAATGGGAAGATGATCATCTGGTAGCCAAAAGTCTGAATAACCTTAGAATATTTGGTGTACTCCAAAGGATTGCACTTTGTTATTTCTTCGCTTCGATCATTGTTTTTTATGGTAAAACAAAGGGGTCATTTGTATTCAGTGGTATTTTACTCTTACTGTATTGGTTCATTACTGTTTGGTTGGGCACGCCGGGTGATCCATTTAGTTTAGAAGGATACTTTGGTACAGGCATTGATAAAGCTGTTTTAGGTGAAGCACATATGTACAAAGGTGAGGGTGTTCCTTTTGATCCGGAAGGTATTACCAGCACAATGCCATCTATTGTACAAGTGGTGTTTGGGTTTATGGTGGGACAATACATTCAGCAAAAGGGAAAGACTTATGAAATGCTCACCAATTTGATGATTGCGGCAGTGGTATTGATTGTGGCAGGATTATGCTGGGATCTTGTTTTCCCCATCAATAAAAAAATATGGACCAGTAGTTATGTACTGTACACTACAGGACTTGCCATGCTTACGATCAGTGTTTTGATTTATCTCATCGAATTCAAAGAGATCAAAGGAGCCTGGAGTAAATTCTTTGATGTATTTGGAAAAAATCCTTTGTTCATTTTTGTATTGAGCGGATTCTTACCCAGATTACTTGGATTGATTCGTTTTGCAGATGGAGAAGAAACCACCACCCCTCTATCTTGGTTCTGGAATCATATCTGTAAACCCATATCAGAAGATTTAAGAAATGGATCATTGTTATATGCTATAGTAATGATCGTATTCTACTGGCTGATTGTTTATTGGATGGATAAGAAGAAGTGGTATGTGAAGGTTTAACTTATGTTTCATAGCTTATAGTTCATAGCAGATAGCAAGAAGATTGGCTATACGCCATGAACTATAAGCTATTAGCTCAATCGAACAGCTGGGTTGCCGGTATATACACCTGGTTCGGTGATGTCTTTTGTAACTACTGCTCCGGCACCTATGACAACATGATCACAAATAGTAACGGGGAGAATAGTGGCATTGCTACCAATACTTACATGATTCCCTATAAATGTTTTCTGCCATTTTGATGGGTCTCCTCCGGCAGGTTTACCTTGTTGAAACTTATCATTTACAAACATCACACCATGACCTATAAAACAATCTTGACCAATGGTTACCAATGAACAAATAAAACTGTGTGATTGTACTTTTGTTCTGTCGCCAATCACTGCCTCTTTTTGAATTTCTACAAAAGGACCAATAAAACATTGATCTCCAATCTTGCAGCCATATAGATTACAAGGTTCTACAATGGTAACATCCTTACCAAATGTAACATCGCGAATAGTTGATGGTATAGATCGAAAAGACATAAATACTTAATTGTTAGATGCCGCATACATACGCTCAATCAAAGCAATTGTACGTACACTTTCTTTTGGATCAACATAATAGGGTTCTCCATATTGTAAGGTACGAAGCATTGAATGATATACCTGCGCCAATGACTTTTGTGGATCTGTTGATGCTGAGATAATGGGACTTTCTATTTCTTGGTATACTATTTCATTCAAATAAGTACCCCCAATTTTCACAGTTCCCTTTTCCGCAATTATGGTAACAGAACCCTCCATATTTTTTTGATAGGCATTGGTTGAAAACTGAATCGTACCAATGATATCTTTTTCAAATCGTAGCAATACAGCCCCTTCATCTTCCAGTAATTCTGTTTGAGGATGATTTGCGTTGTGCATCATGACAGACAGTTCTTTCACTTCACCAAAATACCAAAGTAACAAATCTATAAAATGACTAAACTGCGTAAATAACACTCCTCCGTCGAGCATTTTATTTCCATGCCATGGGTGTTCGTAGTAAGTAACATCTCTATGCCAAAAACAACTTACTTGAACACTGAATATTTTACCAAGCTTACCCGTTTGAATAGCCTGATAAACAGCTTGTACCGGATCATTGAACCTATTTTGCAGTACTGTAAATAAATATTGCTTTGATTGGATGGCTGTTTCAACTACCGCTAAAGCATCTTGTTCAGTTAAAGCAAGGGGCTTTTCTACCAACACGTGATAGCCTGACTGTAAACATAGTTTAGCTTGAGAGGCATGTAATCCATTAGGCGTACAGATGACAATAATATCAATGGCTAACCTTGCTGACAATAATGTTTCAAGGGAGGAGAAAAAAACCGTATCAGACCTATTGATCCATGACGTTTCCCGATCAGGATCCGAATCGCAAATGGCTACTAAAGTTCCTATAGTATCAATCTGGAGCAGATGTTTTTTGGCAATCTGTCCACACCCTACTATAGCGAACTTTATTTTTTCCATGTTATGAGAAAATTTGTTCTGCTTTACTAATACTTTCCGGCTTACCCACATCTACCAATACGGCACCTGTATGATCA
Source organism: Sediminibacterium sp. (assembly GCF_051861365.1). NCBI lineage: Bacteria > Pseudomonadati > Bacteroidota > Chitinophagia > Chitinophagales > Chitinophagaceae > Sediminibacterium > Sediminibacterium sp. Next base: position 53,585 of record NZ_JBHYCW010000001.1, read on the forward strand.
TACCCAAGAATAGTATGTTTCTCGCAGAGATCAAGATAAACATCTACCATTGAGAATTTTCCGTTACGCTCCATTAGTTTTAATAGTAACGGATCTATGATATGAATTCCGCTAAAAGCCATTTCTTTTAAATTTGGAATTGTTGTTGAGATACTAGCAGGTTTCTCTTCACCTGTTTGCACGTTACGCCAACCTCTTAAACATAGTGTTGTATCAAACAAAAAATAACGAGAAGTTTTTCTTTCACTAATTGCAAGTGTAGCAAGTGGCTTAGAAGATTGATGTGCATCTATCATTGCGCCCATATCCATAGATGTGAGTATATCTACATTCATTAAAACAAAAGGAGATACTCCTTCAAAATACCATCCGGCTTTTTTTAAGCCGCCACCTGTTTCTAAAACCTCATCAGTTTCATCAGAAATGGTAATCTTGCTTCCCCATCCGTTATTCTTTTGAACAGCATCCCTGATCTGATCCGCAAAATGATGCACATTCACCAATACTTCAGAGATACGAAATTGTTGCAGGTATTCAATATTTCGTTGCAATAAACTTTTACCATTCACCACCGCCAATGCTTTGGGGTGATGATCTGTCCAGGGTTTTAAACGTGTACCCAGTCCGGCTGCCAGTATCATTGCTTTCATAAGCTGCTTATTTAACCCAGTTCTCCCGATTGGTATGTTGTAACTGTACTTTCACTTTGTATTTATTCCTGAGGTGCCTGGCCGTTTGTTCAGCAGCATACACACTTCTATGTTGCCCACCGGTACAGCCGAAATTAATCATAAGGTGTTTGAAATCTCTTTTTAAATAATCTTCTACTGTAATATCAATCAGATCCCATACACTATTCAGGAATTCATTCATCTTAGTACGTTGTTCTAAAAAGTCCTGAACCGGTTTATCCAATCCACTTAACTTTTTATACTCATCAAATCTTCCAGGGTTGAGGATACCACGCATATCAAATACAAAGCCACCTCCATTATCACTTTCATCAGTAGGAATTCCTTTTTTATAACTGAAACTGCTGATCTGTATCACCAAGGGCGTTTGTTCATTGGCTTGTGGAGGTTCGAAACGTACAACCATTTCATCAGCTACCACTAATTTCAATACCCGATCAAATTCAGGCGTGATGATGCCGATACGCTTGTGTTCAATAAAAAATTTCAGATTGCGCAACGCCAAAGGAATGCTGGCTAAAAAGTGTGCTTTTCTTTCAAATAATCCGCGAAAACCATAAGCACCCATGACTTGTAATAAGCGGATCAATACATAGCCATTGTACTGACTTACAAATGTGATACGATCAACCGGCTCTTTTAATAGTTGATCAATCTGATCCATATAATAATCCAACAAACTATTCTTCCACTCCTCGCTTAGTTCTGCTTTCGCCTGCCAGAGTAAAGAAGCCACATCATATTGTAAAGCACCTTTCATTCCACCCTGAAAATCGATAAAACTCACTTCACCATCTTTTACAATGATATTTCTGCTCTGAAAATCTCGGAACATAAAATACTTGTATTGTGTATGGGTGAGGTAAGTGCTCAATGCTTCAAAATCATCCAACATAGCTTGTTTATCGTAGGGAAGCTGAAGTGTATCAAGGAAGTAATATTTGAAATACAATAGATCACTCAAAATGGCTTGCTTACCAAACTCTTTGGCAGTAATACACCAGTTATAATCCAGCCCTTGATCTCCCTTGATTTGAATTTGTGCCAGTGCAGATAAACTTTTCTGAAATAACTGATAGGGGATTTCCGTATGCCCATGTTTTTCCAGTTGATTCAATAAGGATTCTGTACCCAGATCTTCTTGTATATAAATAGTATTGTCTTCATTGACACCTAATATTTCAGGAACAGGCAAACCCGCTTTTTTGAAATGTCTACTAAACTGGATAAAGGTGTTGGTTTCCTTTTGATTACTATTATAGGTGGCAATATAACTTTCATCAGCTGTATAAATTCTAAAATACACCCTATCACTACCACTCTGAGGTAGTTTCTCGATACGCTCAGCTATTTGATTTTTTAAAGAAGAAAAAAGATTGTGGATACCTTGTATCACCGCTTCCATGTTGACATTGATTTGTGGCGAAAATAGTGAATAGTCCATGGTCTATGGTTGATAACCATTGGATTATTATTTTTTTCTCGAAAGATAATAGACAGGGAGTCCAACTAAGGTGATGAGTATCCCTAAAACAGAATGAATAACCTGTGTTTGTCCATGCTGATAATGACTGATATCATTCACCAAAGTAACGACCAGAAAAAAAGCAGTGAATATGACAAAGACCGCCGGTACAAAAGGATAGCCCCATACTTTATACACCCTTTTTTCTTCTTTCATTTTCTTTCTTAACAGAAAAACACCTAAAGCGCTCATGCCATAAAAAAACCAACTCACAAAAATGAGAATATCTGTAAGCATGTCAAATGAACCACTGATGATCAAACAAATAGTCCATGCCGCATTGAGCCAAAGTGCATTACCTGGTGTCTTGTACCGAGGTTGTACTTTACCGGCCCAAGCAAATAACTTGTTGTTATCAGCCATGGCAAATGTTACCCTTGATGTGGCGAGGATATTGGCATTCGTAGTTCCCAAAACAAAAAGCATTACCATAAGTGTAATCAGTACACCGCCTATACTTCCCCAAGCAATATTGGCTGCATCTGAAGCAATGAATGAAGAAGCTGCTATTTGTTGAACAGGCATCAGGTATACAAAAGCTAAGTTCACCAATACATAAACGATGATACAAAAGCTTAATCCCAAGAATAAACTTTGCGGAATATTTTTTTGCGGCTCTTTGATTTCACCGGCTACAAAAGATATATTGTTCCATCCATCATAAGCCCAGAAAGCTCCTGCCAACGCAGCCATATAAGCACTCAACATCATCCAATCGGTGGGCACATGTGTTGTGCCTTGTAAAATATTGGATACATCTCCTTTGCCTGAGAAAAAAATACCACCGATCAACAATAGAATGGCTGCAGCTTTCAAAGCAGTAAGAATACGTTGTACCCTTCCGCCATATTGAACACTGCGATAACTGATGGCAGTAAATATGACGATCACTAGAATGGTCAAAAATTTAACACCCAGGTTTTGCAGAGGAAAAAAAGTTCCGATATAAGGAATGACCAAGCTAAAAGATTGTTCAGTTGCAGTATTGAGTCGAGGCAATTCAATGAGGTATCCAGTATACTGTGAGAACACATAGGCAATCGAAGCATTACCAGCTGTGTTAAAAACAGCAAATGCAGCCCAGCCATAAATAAACGCAAATCCGTTACCATACATTTTTTGAAAGAAGACATATTGTCCACCCGTTTCGGGGAACATGGCTGCTACTTCCGCATTGGACAATGCTCCGAATAATGTAATGATACCTGCTACTACCCAAACACTCAACAATAAAATAGGTGATTGCAACTGAGCGACCATCAAAGAGGGCTTCATAAAAATACCCGACCCAATGACGCCACCCACCACGATGGCAATAGCAGTATTTCTATTCAGTTGACGGAGCAGGGTGGGCATGGTTAAAGATAAGAGAGATTTTTGGAGAGTTGATAGTTGTTAGTTGACAGTTGACAAGGGTTCATGACTAATGGGGATGTCGTATAGTTCAACTATGAACTAATAGTCTTCTATAATCTGTCAACTATCAACTGTCAACTCACATCAAAACAACCGCCCCTGCTCCCCAGGCCGCCTAAATCTTGTCGCATCGAGCTCCCATCGCTCCGCGTTGAGTTGATAGAGTTTATTGTACTTGATAAATTGTTGTCTTACCATATCTGCAATCGGACCTTCGCCACGCATTCTCACACCATAGCGACTATCATTCACTTGTCCACCATGACCATTTTGAATTAGGTGCCAGACTTTATCGGCCCTATCGGGAAAATTTTTATAGAGCCAATCATGAAAAATCAGTTTGATGGCTCCATTCAGGCGAATAAAAGTATAAGCACTGAATACAGCACCATGTTCACTGGCTGCTTTCATGATACGTTGCATTTCATGATCATTCAAACCGGGTATCATCGGACCTAACATTACTCCCATTCTTACACCTGCAGAACTTAATTCTTTGATCACTCGTAATCTTTGCTTAGCCGTTGTTGTTCTGGGTTCCATGGCCCGGCGCAAGTCTTCATCAAAAGAAGTGATACTCACCAATATGCTTACTAGATTTTTCTTCGCCATTTCCTGTAGCAGATCTTTATCGCGTAGAATACCTGCATTCTTGGTAATCATTCCCACCGGTTGATTGAATTCATTACATACTTCTAATAATTGTCGCGTTAACCTGAATTTTTTCTCTGCCGGCTGGTAGCAATCTGTATTACCACTCAAACTAATGGGTACAGGCTCCCAGTTTTTGTGCATCAAAAATTTACGCAGTAATTGTGGTGCATTTTTTTTGACGATGATCTTTCGCTCAAAATCCAATCCGGCACTATAACCCCAATATTCATGTGCATTTCGCGCATAACAATAAATACAACCATGCTCACAACCCTGATATGGATTCATACTGTACCACATACCTACATCCGGACTCTCCACTTTATTCACAATACTTTTTGCTTGGTCTTCCAGATACACAGTTTCTTCATTGGGTTCTGTCCAATCGTCAATCGCTTCTATATGTTCCCTAACCCTTTCGTTTTTTAAAAACCGATTACGCGGATTGAATTGTGCGCCACGCCCTTTTAGATAGGATGATTCCTCTTCCATAACTTTTCTTTCTTCGCTTATGATGCGATTGTTAATATCAAATTAATCAGCACTTACCAATCAAAAAGTGAACTTTGTTCAATGGTTTGTTTGTGCCCAAGCAGCTTGAATCGTTGTATGACTTCATACTTTTTTGCATCCATCTGTTTTCTCATCAGTAATACATGATTCGCCATGAATTTGCCTGTAAACTGAGTATTACTGTATTCCAACCATCCTTTCTCATATTGCCAAGGCAATAGTTTTCTGGCAATGGTCATATGCGGATCCATGATAAAATGCGGCTTGTGCTCTTTATCGGTTTTGATCATCGGTTGCAAGGGTCGCAATGACTTCACCAATTCAATGATGGTATTTTTTGTTTTTACCTGAATAAAAATGGTATGTGTTGGGAAACTGCCAAAGTCACTCAGCTCTACCATAAAAGGATCTGCAGCTGCAATGATGCGCTCTAACCTGGGTATCCACCTCGTTTCTGCCATCGTGTATTGCAAACAACTCAGTAAAGTGATATGAGGTTTGGAATAAACAGCAGTGGGACAGTCATAGCTTTCCGAAAAGTGTTTTTTCAATTGCAGTATCTGTTGCTGCAAAGCCTCATGGGGTTCCAGTACCAATAGGTATTCAGAAAAATGATGACCATTCAAAGAAGTAAACATAGCGGGTATAAGTTTCAAGCATCAAGAAACAAGGATCAAGAGATATATCTTTATTAAGCAGGTTGTAGATGAAATACGTTGATCTGTCTGCCTTTTTCCTGTTCGTGATTGTATCTGACGAGTAAGAGTTCTTTTACTTCGAAAGAAAGATCTGTCTTACGAGTAGCATATTCAGCTTCCAATTCTCCAAATACATGATCAGCTACTTTTCCCGTTAATGGCAAATAAGGATGCGTGTATCGTTTTACCGGCGGACAATCATAACTTCTTACATACTGATCTATCACTTGCAGAGCCGTCGCTAGTTCCTGAAAAGGTTCTTGCTCTTGTACACGCAGGTAAATTTGTTTGGACGATAAAGCACCAAACCCAGCCATACTCACCCGAAAGCTTTGTTGTAAGCTGATGATGCGATGCATCCATCGGATAAGGGTGGGCTCCATTTCTTCTCTGGCCATAAACTGTGCTACCATAATACCTGTGGGTTGAGGTAGCAAAGCGGTTTGATACCTTCTTACCAGATATTGTTGTTCGGCATGAATGCCTGCCCCTGTGACTGTATCGGGATATGCCATCAACTGATAACTATTCAATAAAGTGCCTGGAGCGGCTGTCCATCTTTCGCTGATTACAGTATGTATTTCCATAAACAAAATTTTACCGTGTCAATTATTTTAGCATAAATTTACTAAAATATTTAGCTAAACAAAATTTATTTATATGGATGGGGAACAGTGGTACGGAGCTGCCTACAAAGGCTCCAAACAATACAGTCAGTGGGAAGTTCCCACTGCCAACGCCACCGGTTTTGGTGCCGCTGCAGATGATTATATGGAAAGAGGCATTGACCTCAATGAACAACTCATCCGCAACAAACCGGCTACCTTTTTTTTCCGCATGAATAGCGAAGCCATGACAGGCACCGGTATTTATCCCGGTGATATCTTGATCGTAGACAGAAGTATCCGCAATGCCAATGGCCGTGTAATCGTAGCCATTCTCAATGGTGAATTGCTGGTTCGAAGATTTCAAGATGCCTTCAACAAAAAAAGATTACTCGCCGAAAACAAAAAGTTCGGAGATATTGAATTGGATCCGTATGGAAGTTTCGCGGTGTGGGGAGTGGTACTTTATAATATTCATACTATATAACCCCCTTTCCCCCTGCCCCCTGAAGGGGGGTATAAGTGAGCTAGTATGAAAAAGACGATGTATTATGATGCTGGGCCTATTGCATTTCAGCGGGCGAAGGAGCTACGTAAGCAACTTACGGATGCTGAAGTCATTTTATGGAATCGGTTGAAGCAAAATTTACTGGGTTGTAAATTCAGAAGACAACATCCCCTCGCAGGCTATATTGCTGACTTCTATTGTCACCAACATCGATTGGTAATTGAAGTAGATGGTTCTATTCATAATAGACCAGACAGAAAGGAATATGATCAAGAACGCGATGCAGAACTCCGAAGTTTACAACTTACTATATTAAGATTTACGAATCATGAGGTCTTACATAACACAGACCAAGTCATCAAAACCATTTTAAAATACATAAAATCCCCCCTTTAGGGGGCTAGGGGGCTATGAAGGCGATTGTTGATTGTAATAGTTTTTATTGTTCCTGTGAACGATTATTCAGACCTGAACTGAAGCATCGTCCGGTAGTGGTATTGAGTAATAACGATGGTTGTATCATTTCACGCAGCGATGAAGCCAAACAATTGGGAGTGGAAATGGCCGGACCGTATTTCAAAGCCAAACCATTGATTGAGCAATATGGTGTCGCCACTTTCTCCTCCAATTATAATCTGTATGGTGATCTGAGCTGGCGTGTAATGGAAACATTGCGCATGATGCTACCACCCGGTTGTGTAGAAGTATATTCAGTGGATGAAGCTTTTCTGAACCTTGATCATATTCCAGCAGAACAATTATCTGCCTTTGCATTACAACTAAGAGAAACCGTAGAAATGTGGACAGGCATTGCGGTATCCATCGGCGTAGCCCCTACCAAAGTATTGAGTAAGGTAGCCAACAGGCTTGCTAAGAAAAATAAAGTAATCACCAATTGCGTACTCGTTTTAGATACCCCACGCAAAATTGAACAGGCATTGAAAAAAACTCCGATAGAAGATGTATGGGGTGTGGGGCATCAGTATGCAGTAAAACTACAGCGCATGAATATTCTGAATGCGTATGATCTCAGCATCAGAGATATTCATTGGGCAGGCAAACAACTGGGTGGCGTTACAGGTGTTCGTTTGGTCAGAGAACTGAAAGGCTCGATCAGCAGAGAAATGGAAGATGAAAGAATCAGAAAAAAAATGATCGCCACTACCCGTATGTTTGGTTCACCGGTATCCGAACTCAAAGACATCAAAGAAGCAGTAGCTACTTATACTTCAAGAGCAGCTGAAAAATTACGCCGACAATATTCCGCTGCCAATACCATCAGCGTATTTGTGGTTCCCAAGCAACCTTCTGTTGAACCTTATTTCAAACACGGACCCACACTCAGTAAGTATACTACTTTACCAGTCGCCACTTCTTTTACACAAGAGCTTATCAAACCCGCGATGGCATTGGTAGAGGAACTCTATGAAGAAGGAACACTTTACAAAAAAGCCGGTGTGATCCTCAGCGGTATCGTACCCGATGATTCCGTACAAGGTAATTTGTTCAAAACACCCTCGCAAAACCACAACCGTCTACTCATGGATATGATGGACAATGTCAATTTCGCCATGCGAGACGACATCATCAAGTTCGCCTCCTCCGGCACTACTCGCAACTGGAAAATGCGACAAGAATTACGCAGTCCACGTTATACAACGAGATGGGAGGAGTTGTGCGAGGTGGGGTGAGGAGTCCATGGTCGATGGTCCATGGTCCATAGTTAAGCAGGTATTTTTCTTGCTATGGACTATCGACCATGGACTATGGACTAAAACAAAGACTGTTGCTGTTGCACAAACACTGGCTTTTTCAGTTCAAGTCCGCAGGCGGCATTGAGTTTGTCTACCATGTACACCGTAAGCTCGGGAGAAAATGCTTCATCGTGCATATGCATGAAAAAATAGATCTCTTCCATTCCCTGATTGATCCAGTATTTCATTCTTTCAATCCATGCATCCACACGTGTATAATCTGTCGGATGCAAACTATTACCTACATAACGAATAAAGGTTTTAGAAACCGTCAAATGCATGTGTGCACAATCTCTTCTACCGCTGGTATCAGTAATGACTGCGCCGATACTCATTTCTTTCAACCTAGTAAACAATTCTTCACTGATATCCGGTTTGGTAAACCAATCGGGATGACGTACTTCCATGAAGAATTGCATATCGGTGGGGAGAGACTTGAGAAAATCAAACAACTCTTCTTTTCGTTTCGGAGAAAAGCTATCGCTTACCTGAACGAATACTGGTCCGAGGTGCTCCTTAAATGCGATGATGCCACGTAAAAATTCAGTGGTGATAAAATCCTTGCCCTTCAGGTTACCACGATGGGTAACACCTTGATACATTTTTGGACAAAATTTAAAATCCTTTCCTACCGCCTTATCCACCCATTTTTCAATACCTGCAGCACCATATACCTTATAATGAGTAGCATTCAGCTCAATGCTATTATAGTGCTTTACATAATGCTCTAGAAAATCTTTCTCTTTGGTTTTAGGCGGATAGATTTTACCAATCCACTCCGTACGCCCCCATTTGGCACAACCCAAGTATACTTTGGGATGCTTTTGTGGCTTACCTTTCAATACCTGTTGATTGAATGCAGGCTCTGTGGGAAGGGTAAAATCAATCGTATTTAATTCCGATTCATGTACGCGGCCAAATTCCATACCAGTAAGTTTGTATACAAAGCTAACAGGTTTATATTTCCTTTATTCAGCATTTACCCTTCGAACATGAAAAAATACTTATTGCTTATCTGGCTATTGCCCATCATCGTAACAGCACAGCAAAGACCCAATATTATTTATATCATGAGTGATGATCATGATGCCAATGCGATTAGTGCTTATGGCTCTCAACTATTAGCTACACCGAATATTGACAGACTTGCAAAAGAAGGAATGCTGTTCAAGCAAGCATTTGTGGGAAATTCAATCTGCGGTCCGGCAAGAGCAACTCTGTTAACCGGACAGCACTCGCATAAAAATGGAATGAAAGATAATCGTACTCGTTTTGACGGTTCACAAATCACCATGCCTAAGTTGTTTCAACAATACGGTTATCAAACTGCTATCGTAGGTAAATGGCATTTACATACTTATCCAACCGGATTTGATTACTGGAAAATTTTACCCGGGCAGGGGCTGTATTACCAACCCAGATTGATATCAATGACAGGCGATACGAATACCTACGCCGGTTACGCTACAGAAGTAATCACCAAAGAAGCCATTGATTGGCTGGATAAAAAAAGAGATGATACAAAACCATTTTTACTATTGCTACATCACAAAGCACCCCATCGCTATTTTTTCCCTTCTCCTAAAAATATTGAAGCATTCAGAGATAAAATTTTTCCCGAACCTGCTACCCTATACGCAGACACTACAGGAAAAGGCACTGCATGGAAATTGCAGACCATGAGCATATTACATGACATGAAACTATCTAGCGACCTCAAAGTAGACCCTGTTTACTTAATAGATATTCCATGGCTGAAACCTGATTCAGCTGAGATCGCTTACTATAACAGCATTTTTAATAGAATACCTGTTACTGAAAGAGAACGAATAAAAAAGATCTATTCCATACGCGGAGAAATATTACAACAACAAAAACCCAAAGGCAATGACTTATTGAAACTCAAGTACCAGTGGTACATGCAAGACTATTTAGCCTCTGCAGCTTCAGTTGATGAAAGCGTTGGGGAGATATTGAATTATCTGGATAGTACCGGTCTTGCAAAAAATACAATGGTCGTATATACTTCAGATCAGGGTTTTTATTTGGGTCAAAATGGTTGGTTTGATAAACGATGGATGTATGATGTATCTATGCGTACTCCATTGATCATACGTTGGCTGGGTAAAATCAAAGCCGGTAGTAGCAATGAAACCATGGTTCAGAATATTGATTACGCGCCTACTTTTTTAGCTATGGCAGGCATTACCGTACCTACTTCCATGCATGGGCTTAGCTTACAGCCATTACTTATTCAGCAAAAAACCACCTGGAATAGAAAAAGTTTGTACTACCACTTTTATGAGTATGAGGCTGATCATACGGTATTACAACATTTGGGCGTAAGAACTGAACGTTACAAACTGATCTATTTTTATACAGTCAATGAGTGGCAATTATTTGATTTACTGAAAGATCCATCAGAACAACGTAACCTGATTCAGAACAAAGCCTATTCCGGGATCCTTGCTGATATGAAAAAAGAGTTGCTGCGTTTGCGTGATCAATATGATGACCATGAAATGGCAGGCGAACTAAAATAATGACAACGATAAAAAAATGATAGATCATTACAATATAGCATTTCTTGATTCGTCCATCTAAAGGTATGGATCAGGCATGGCAACTACCGGCTAACATGAGCGATTCCCGCGGCAAGCATATCACTGAAGTCATCAATACTTACAGCAAGCGATTGATGGGGTTTATCCGTAAACGGGTAAGCAGTGAAGCCGATGCAGAAGATATTCTGCAGGATGTCTTCTATCAGTTCATTGGGAATACTACCCCTATTGAACAACTAACCAGCTGGCTATTCACGGTTACCCGAAATAAGATTACCGATAAACAAAGAAAGAAAAAGCCGGAATTACTGGAAGACCTTTACGCTTCTGATTCCGATGAAGGTTTTGAATGGTCGGATCTTTTCTTTGATGATGAAAACAATCCTGAATCGGAATACATGCGTTCCTTGTTCTGGGATGCCTTGTATACTGCTTTGAATGAGTTACCTGCCCCGCAAAGAGATGCATTTGTATTGAATGAAATTGAAGGCATTCCTTTCAAAGAAATCGCAGAGCAAACAGGTGACACCATCAATACCCTGATCAGCCGTAAACGCTATGCAGTATTACACTTGCGTGAAAGGCTAGGGACTTTAAAAAATGAATTATTGAACCACTCCTAAATAGAATATGATGAACAAGAAATTTTGGATCAAAAAAGTAGTAGGGCTTACCGTACTTGCCATCGCAGGAATAGCTTTGCTTACCTGGGTGGTAATGTTGTTATGGAATGGTGTACTCGCAGAAGTGGTACCCGTTTCTACCGTTACCTACTGGCAGGCTTTGGGCTTATTGGTATTAAGCAAAATATTGTTCGGTGGCTTCCGTGGTAAAGGGGGCGATTATAAAAAACGCTGGAAAGAAAAAATGGAAGCCAAACTGGAAGGATTGAGTCCGGAAGAAAGAGAAAAAATAAAAGAGGAATGGCGTAACCGATGCAACATGTGGAAGCGGAATAGTGTCGAACCGGATGCCTAAATAGAATATACGACCATCACCTAACAACTGTAAGCATGCAAGTTCTTGTTTTTAAAACCAATCTGGAAGACCAGGGTCAGATTCTTCATGCGGGTCAATTATTGCATCCCATTCGGGGCATACATCGCTGGAATGTAGATATGCATGATATTGACAATATTTTAAGAATAGAAGCAGACCCTACTTTATCGCCCCGAATCATTGAAAATACGCTTCAAACCGGCGGTTGGCTATGTGAGGAATTGACCGATTGATCGCTTCATTTTAAACTATTCTTCGATTATTCGAAAAATAACGACGGTAAATTCTTCCAACCCCTTATTTTTGCGCAATTTGTCGCAAATGAGCCATCCTACCTTATCATCCAACGAATCAATCCCATCCGCTAAGAAAAAGATCATTGTTTTAGGCAGTGGTCCAAACCGCATCGGACAAGGTATTGAATTTGATTATTGTTGTGTACATGGTCTTTTGGCCATTAAAGAATGTGGTTATGAAGCCATTATGGTGAACTGTAACCCCGAGACAGTTTCTACCGATTTCGATATGGCAGATAAACTGTATTTCGAACCCGTTTTCTGGGAACATCTCTGGGAAATCATTGAACTGGAGCAGCCTTATGGTGTGATTGTTCAGTTGGGTGGACAAACAGCCCTCAAACTGGCGAAGCGTTTACACCAAAAAGGTATTCGCATCATTGGTACCTCTTTCGATAGCATGGATATTGCTGAAGACAGGGGTAGATTCAGTGATTTGCTGAAAGAACTCAATATCCCTTATCCGGAATACGGAACAGCCTACACTGCCGAAGAAGCTATTGAAGTGGCGAATAAGGTTGGGTATCCGGTATTGGTGCGTCCGAGTTATGTGTTGGGCGGACAAAGAATGCGTATTGTGATCAATGATGAGGAAGTGGAGAAAGCGGTGATCAGTTTGTTGAAACATATTCCGGGTAATACTATTTTGATCGATCATTTCTTGGATCGTTGTCAGGAAGCAGAAGTGGACGCCATTTTTGATGGTGAAAACTTTCACATCATGGGTGTGATGGAACATATTGAACCGGCAGGTATTCATAGTGGTGACAGTAATGCCGTACTTCCTGCTTTCAATCTTACACCACTGGTTGTAGAGACCATGGAATATTACAGTGAAAAGATTGCAAGAGCACTCAATATCAAAGGCCTTATCAATATTCAATTTGCAATCAAAGATGGTAAAGTATATGTGATTGAGGCCAATCCAAGGGCTTCACGTACCACTCCATTTATTGCGAAAGCATATCAAATCCCTTATCTGAATATTGCTACCAAGATAATGTTGGGTGCCAATAAACTGACAGATTTCACCATGGATAAAAAACTGGAAGGGTATGCAATCAAAGAACCTGTTTTCAGTTTTGAGAAATTCCCGGGCGTCAACAAAGAACTCGGACCTGAAATGAAGAGTACCGGTGAAGCGATTCGTTTTATCAAAGACTTAAGAGACCCTTACTTCAGAACTTTGTATAAAGAAAGAAGTATGAATCTTTCTAAATAACAGGTATAAATACGTAGTATTCTTACTTGAATTGACAGACCGCGTTCCACAACGCGGTCTTTTCATGTAGGTTTAATAATGCGTGTATTGTCTATCCCACTTTATAGGAAAATTCCCTTCATACGAATACTGCCTTGTTTTATTGCGGGTATTCTGATTCAATATTACTTCCCACATGCAGCCTTCTTGCCTGCTGTTGTCCTGCTGATATCCCTGCTGCTATTGATGATACACGCATTCATTTCAGTAAGATCAAAATTTCGTTTCAGAAAACTAACAGCAACATTATTATATACCTCTTTGTTTTGTATAGGGTCGCTGCTGACGCGAGAGAGAAATATTTCTTATCAAAAAAATTGGATCGGAAAATATGCAACAGAAGCAAAGTCAATTTTATTGCAATTTTCTTCGCAACCCATCGAAAGAGATAAAACATGGAAAATAGAAGCCAACATACTCGCTTTTCAGGATCAACAAGGATGGAAAAAAGCTTCCGGTAGAATTTTGTTGTATATAGATAAACGTACAAAAGGGTTACAGAAAGACCAGCAGATCATTACAGAAAAATCTTTACAGCCTATTACTCGAATGCAAAATCCGGGCAGTTTCGATTATGCTGCCTATTGCGCTCGACAAGGCATTTATCATAGCTTGTATTTGACAGCAAAGGATTTTTATGTTGCACAACAAACCAAAAAAGCTAAGAATATATTGACTCAGGCACAGGAATATGTTAAGGACATTTTTCAACAGTATATCCGAGGACAACAAGAAAAAGCCATTGCGGAAGCATTGACGATTGGCTACAAATATGATTTGGATGACGATCTTTTACAAGCATATAGTAATACAGGTGTAGTACATGTAATCGTAATCAGTGGTATGCATCTTGGATTGATCTATGGCATTCTATTATTCTTTACAAAACTGCTTCAACGCAACACCATCTCTAGATGGATCAGAACTTTATGTATACTATTACTGATATGGACTTTTACCTTGCTAACAGGTGCCGGGCCCTCGGTATTAAGAGCGGCTGTTATCTTTTCGCTGATGATGTTGGGAGAATCATTGCTTCGCAAGAACAACACTTATAATACGCTTGCGGCATCGGCTTTTTTATTATTATTAGTGAACCCTTTTTATTTATGGGATATCGGATTTCAGCTATCCTATCTAGCCGTACTGAGTATTATTTGGTTATCCGGACCACTGTATCGATCCGTGTATATTTCTTTTCGCCCGTTTCGTTATGTATGGCAGTTGATGGCTGTTACAATCAGTGCACAGGTATTAACAACACCTATCATCTTGTATCATTTTCATCAATTTCCCAATGTTTTTCTTATCACTAATTTACTCATTGTACCTCTATCAGGATTGGTACTATATGGTTGCATTGTTTTACTAGTCGTATCTCCTTCCCATGCTGTAGCCATGATTGCAGGTAATATTATTGAAAACATATTAAGGGTAATGAATCAAATGATTCTCTTTTTTGATCAATTGAATTTTACAGTCACCAATCATATTGAGCTTCATTTTATTCAGGTAGTACTTTACTATGTGATGGTGATAACGATTGGATGTAGAATTATCTATAAGAAACCCATATATACAATAATAGGAGGCGTCAGTGGTCTCGTAATAGTTGGTTTCCATAGTAATCGTCAAATCACCATCCGAAATACCGGACGTTTGGTTATTTACCAGTCCCGCGGACAAACCATGACTGATATTGGTAGCGGAGGTGCTTATTATTCATGGACTAGTGATCACCCGGATAAAAAAGCTGAAAAATTTCTCATGTCTTCCCGAACTCAACTTGGTTTGGTACAAAGAATGGGTATATTATCTACCAAAGAATATCCTGTTGTACGTATCAAGCAACACCGTTTGGTCTTTACAGACAAAGCCCCGATTCATGGGTCTTTTCCGGTTGATATTGTGGTTGTACAACAAGGTTCTTTTTTGAATATGAGCGATTTACATCGTGTTTTCAATGCCCGCCAGTACATATTTGACGGAAACAATGCCTTGTGGAAAATCCGGAAATGGAAAAAAGAGGCAGACAGCCTACATTTGCGCCACCATTCGGTACCTGAACAAGGTGCTTTTGTAATGGAATACTGACGATTGCGCCAACCATTCACTCATACCACCGGATTCCCGGTGATAAACCAAACTGTTCATCATGCAAAAAAAGATTCAATCTGCACTTATTTCCGTTTTTTATAAAGATGGTCTTGAGCCATTGGCTAAACGCTTACAATCAGAAGGTATCACGATCTATTCCACCGGTGGCACCCAACAATTTTTGGAAGGTTTAGGGATTCAGTGTGTTGCGGTGGAGAGTTTGACAACCTACCCTTCCATTTTAGGAGGTCGTGTAAAAACGCTACATCCTGTTGTATTTGGTGGAATATTGGGTCGCAGATATGAAGCACAGGATTTGGAGGAGATGAAGCAATACAAAATACCAGAGATCGATTTGGTGATCGTTGACCTCTATCCTTTTGAAGAAACCTTGAAGCATACAAGTGAAGAAAAAGCCATCATCGAAAAGATAGATATCGGTGGGCCATCCATGATACGTGCTGCTGCTAAGAATTTTAAAGATGTGGTAGTG
The DNA here is from genome assembly GCF_051861365.1 of Sediminibacterium sp. Taxonomy (NCBI): domain Bacteria; kingdom Pseudomonadati; phylum Bacteroidota; class Chitinophagia; order Chitinophagales; family Chitinophagaceae; genus Sediminibacterium; species Sediminibacterium sp. Next base: position 69,660 of record NZ_JBHYCW010000001.1, read on the forward strand.
ATTGCTGCCAAAGATGATTATGCATCACTTGAAAAAATACTGGCTGAGCAAAAAGGCTCTACAACTATTGAACAACGAAAAGTATTTGCTGCGAAAGCATTTGAAGTAGTAATGCACTATGATATTGCCATCAGTAATTATTTTAATCCCGGACACCAACAATCATTGCGTTATGGTGAGAATCCACACCAGCAAGCCGTTTTTCATGGCGACTTAACTCAATTATTTGATCAGTTGAATGGTAAAGAACTCTCTTATAATAATCTGGTAGATGTTGATGCAGCGGTTCAGTTGATCAGAGAATTTACAGATACCACTTTTGCAATCATTAAGCATACCAATGTATGTGGCATCGCTGCTTGCAGTTCTGTAAAAGAAAGCTGGGATGCAGCACTCGCGGGTGATCCGGAAAGTGCATTTGGTGGAGTATTGGTTACCAATGGTACTGTTGATAAAGCCACTGCTGATGCCATCAATGAAATTTTCTTTGAGGTATTGATTGCGCCTTCTTTTGATGCAGATGCTTTAGAAGTATTGAAAAGCAAAAAGAACAGGATCTTATTACAATTGAAACCCGGCACTCCTGTATTGAAAGCTCCATCCAAATCCATTTTAAATGGTGTATTAGAACAAGGTGCTGATGAAGGTAATTTTGAGAAATGGGAAGAAGTAGGTGGCAGAACTAGCACTGCTGCAGAACAGGAAGATCTTCGTTTCGCCAATCTGGTATGCAAACACTTAAAGAGTAATGCCATTGCATTGGTAAAAAATAAACAACTGGTAGGAAAGGGATGCGGACAAACCAGTCGCATTGATGCACTCAGACATGCCATTGAAAAAGCACATCAATTTCAGTTTGATCTGAAAGGTGCGGTATTGGCATCGGATGCATTCTTTCCTTTCAATGATTGTGTACAGATTGCTCATCAAGAAGGTATTGAGGTTTTCATACAGCCGGGTGGTTCTGTAAGAGACAAAGACAGTATTGCCTATTGTATAGAACATCAGCTGGCAATGGTAATGACGGGTATGCGTCATTTCAGACATTGATCATGACAGTAAAACAAAAAGCATATATCGGTTTAGTAGCTACCAGTATTCTCTGGGGCACTAGTTGGGTGGCCAGTAAAATTGCTGTTCAACAAGGTGTACCCGGATTGGAAGTAGCTGCTATCCGTCAATTTTTGGGTGGTAGTTTGTTTGTTGCGTTCTTTTTAATCAGAGGAGAAAAACTACCCACCTTCAAACAATTACTATGGCTTACAGGAATGGGGATGCTTTTATTTGTAATCGCCAATGGATTTGCTACGGTTGCACTCTTATACATCCCCAGTGGATTTGCTGCTTTAATTGCAGCACTCTATCCCTTATCTGTTGTAGTGATTGAGAAGTTATTTTTTAAAAATACCAAAATCACTGCCATTACTTTTATAGGAATGTTATTAGGAATTACAGGTATCGGCTTTGTTTTTTATGATAATGCATTTCATAATTATACAGAAGGATATATCTGGGGATTGTTACTTTCTGTCATTGCCATGTTGAGTTGGAGTGTGGGAACTATCATCATTGCCAGAAATAAAGTAAAGATGAATGCCTATAATGCCACCGGTTGGCAAATGTTGATGGGTTCCTTTGTACTGATGATCATGACATTGGTTTCGGGTGAAAGCATCCCACTCACCAGCGTGCCTGCGAATACATGGCTGGCCATTACATATTTGGTACTTGCCAGCTCAATAGTGGCGTTTGTGGCTTTCATTTATACGATGAAACATCTTGAACCCGCCATTGCTTCCTTGTACGCTTATATGAATCCGCTGGTAGCCATCTTATTAGGAACCATGATCACGAATGAAAAATTAACGATCAATATCCTTATTGGTTCATTGATCACACTGATTGGCGTGTTTCTGGTGAATAGAAGTCTCAAAAAACAAAGAGAACAAGCTTTGGCTGATGTAGATGAGATGTAGTATCAGCAATGTTTACCAAGAAAATCTTCATACAGTTGTCGCCATATCATCCATTCAAATTGCTCTGCTAAAAAGTGATTATGTAGAATAAAGGAGAACGTACCCTCCACCTGCTTTACGCTTTCATAGAAGCTATTCATTCGCTCAAATGCCATTTCTGTATTCAATCTTTCATAGAAGATAGCCGTGCTATCCATATAACAGAATGGATGGATCAATAGGGAAGTTATTTTTTCATTTTCCAGATCATACCAATAAAAAGGACGAGCAACAGATGCCCTAAAACCATTGACAGACCCATATCCCAATGAATAATCATGTTGAATACCCAATGCGATCAATAACCGATAAGTATCAGGAAAATTCATCATTAAATAATGCTGTCTGGATCGATTGACTTTTTTATCGGTATGATACGCCAGTAACTGACATTCTCGTTTCATGGTATCCATACTACCGAAGCTTTGTGTTGATGGATGAATACCGACATTGTATCTTTCAGTATGTCTTTGTACCAATTGCTGCATTCCTTTTGTGTAAGGGTCTATGTTTTTATCCAGCGAAGTCCTTTTTTCTGCCAACAGAAAAAAGTAAACAGGATCTAGGTGATACTGTTCATGCAATTGATCTAACCATTCATACACATCATATGGATCTTTTTGCTTTACTGCCAATACTTTCATCCTATTGGTAACATGCTCAAATTTCCCTTGTAAGAAGTCTATAAAATAACCAAGAATATTTCTGAAAGGCGATTGCCATATGTAGCGATACGCTTCATCAATATCATAGCTGGGTTGTATGGTAAAAATACGAACCGGTAAATGCCAGGATGATCGTTGTTGTTTTAGGATGAGCTCCAGTTGTTGCATCCATAGATCAATCAATGGCTGATCGATGAACTGATGCTTGTATGCAGTGCTATTGGTATGTGCGTATCGACCATATCGGTCTTTCTCATGAGGTAAATACTCTTCGTAGCGAGATAACAGATAAAATGAAGCAGAGAAAATATCAAAAGGTATAGAACCGTTTGTTGCAAAAAAGATGGGTAATCCATTCCATCGTTGTACATCAATCTCTACTTCATGAATGGTATCCTCCATCAATAATCTTGAGGGCAGTACCCATAATTCATTCTCGAAAAGAGGTGTAGGAGAATAATTGATCTTTATATTTTCATCATGCTGATACTCTTCAATTGATGTGGTGATCCTGGCTGATCCTTCAAACAGATGTGCTACAATATATTGCAGGCGTGGACTGATATGTGGAGTATAAATGACCGGCACAATGATTCAGTGAGACCTGTTATTTTTTTTGTTTCTCCTTCCACAACTCATTAAAGGTTTTCTGACTGAAATCCAGTTCTGATCGATGCATCGACCATCCTTTGAATACCTTGTTCACTACCCAATTCTTCATTTTGCCATTCCCCATATTCATCATGATACGGTTCAAACTCGCCATCTTCCAAGCTTTCCAAGCAACACGTTCAGCGATGGTACTAGAACCTTGCACGACTGCTTCATGACGATTATCCAATAACAATTCATGCAGATTGATTCTTACCGGACATACTTCCGTGCAATTACCGCACAATGAAGAAGCATAACTCAGGTGTTTATAATCATCTACTCCGCGAAGGTGTGGTGTGATCACTTTACCGATGGGACCACTGTAAGTGGTTTCATAAGCATGTCCACCAATATTCTTATACACCGGACAAGCATTCAAGCAAGCGCCGCAACGAATACAGTACAAAGCTTCACGGCTCGTTGGATTGGCGAGCAGATTGGTTCTGCCATTATCCAACAATATCACGATCATTTCTTCCGGGCCATCGGTTTCATCAGCTTGTTTCGGACCAGAGATGACAGTGTTGTATACCGTTACCTTTTGTCCTGTACCGAAAGTTGAAAGCAAAGGCCAGAAAAGTGACAGATCCTTGATAGATGGAATCACTTTCTCAATACCCACGATCACGATATGTGTTTTGGGCCAAGCGCAACTAAGTCTTGCATTTCCTTCATTCTCCGTAAGCGCAATGCCTCCAATATCAGCAATAATAAAATTAGCACCTGTAACGCCTACTTCTGCTTCTACATATTTTTCACGGAGTTTTTGTCGCGCAACCAATGTCAGTTGCTCGGGAGTAAGATCTGGTCTTGTACCCAGTTTATTGGCAAAAAGTTTGGCTACATCTTCTTTGCTTTTATGCATGGCAGGTGTAACAATATGGTAAGGCGGTTCCCCATCCAATTGTTGTATGTATTCACCTAAATCCGTCTCCACACTTTCAATCCCATTTTTTTCAAGATAGTCATTCAAGTGTATTTCTTCCGTGACCATGCTTTTGCTCTTCACCAGTGTTTTGCAATGCTTCTCTTTACAGATCTTACCGATCTCTGCCAATGCTTGCTCTGTATCTTCTGCCCATACTACACGTGCACCTCTGGCTGTAATCTTTTTTTCAAATTCTAACAGGTATTGATCCAAATGTTCAATGGCTTCCCATTTGGTATTTTTTGCTCGTTCTCTTGCATCCATTACATTGGTGAACTGTTGCTTGCCAATAGGAACTACGGCATTGTATTTACCAATATTAAAATTGATCTTTCTTCTGTGTTCCAGATCAGCAGCTTTAATGGTACTTTTTGCAATAAAAGAGGCGGCAGTATCTGTCATAAATTGATGTTATGCTTTTTTCATGTGTTCAGCAGTGGCTGACAACGCTTCATAAAATTCTTCCCCGTATTTTCTGATCAAAGAATCTTTCAGAAAAACATATACAGGTACTTTTAGTTTCTTACCTAATGAACAAGCTGCTTTACAAAGATCTGCACGAGGTTCATAGTTCACATATTCAATATCGGGATCTCTTTTGCTCTTTTTGGTTTTAATCGGAAAAAGATGGCAACTCAAGGGTTTTTTCCAATCCAGTTTGCCATCATTGTACGCTTGTTCAATCCCACACTTTATAATTCCTTTTTCGTCACGATAACCATAGGCACAGATACCGCTATTGATGGTAGGTGTTACCCATCCAAATTCTTGATCATATAAATATTTACCCTGACGCTCTACCTCTTTTATACCTTCCGGTGTCATATAAGGCTTGATGACATCATAGTATTCTTTCAATTTTTCAAGTTCCCATTTTTCCATGGGCGCTCCGGCATCTCCATCTTCACAACAACCGCCTTTACACTTGGTAAGATCACATACAAATTGCTCTTCCAGTACTTCGTCACTGATCAATTTATTATCAATAGCTATCATGAAAACAGTTATTAAAATATGGGAACGAAGATAACCAGATTTAGTGGCGTATACATCTTTTGTATAAGCTAAGATTTAACAGGGTAACCGGTAACATTCGTATGTTTTCAGCGTATACATAGTATACTGGTTACTGAAGGGTAGTTCAGTGTTTGCCTGAGAGCCGCCCATTCCTGGGCGGCTGTATTATTTTTTCCAGCGAAAACTGTTGATCAGATGCCGTACATCCTGAAGAATAAATGCATTCACAATGCCCAAAGAATCTGCATTGGGAGTAGCATCAAAATACATCGCCCCACGTAAAAAATGGCGTGTAGAGTCTGTCAGATAAAATTGATTAGCAGTAGCCACATCCCCTCCCACAGAAAAGAACATTCCATGGACGCCATTCGGCGTTATCATTAATGAATCATCAATCGAATATGCTTTTGCAGAATGTTTACCTGTAAGCACAAATGCATGTTTCACCAAAGTATCAAATCTGTTAGGACCTATTTCTTTATAACTGATATACACTCGACCATTGAACTGAGGAAACTCTATATTGATCCACCACGGATTCTCCGTTGCATCTCCAAAAAAAGTACTGTCTTTTACTACATTAGCATATACCGGATATTCGAACGCATAAGGATACCCTGTTGTATCAAATTTTTTGTACGCTTTTTCAGGAAAATCGATCTTGAAATAGCCGTTGGGTTTGGGGGTGAATGAACTATTGCAAGCAGTGAATATGAGAATAGTTAATAGTCCATAGACCCTGGTCAATGGATGGATATGATTCAACAGATTCCTATTTTTTCTTCGCATAAGTAAAATCCAACACGTTTAAAGCCCTCCAATAATGTTTCTCGCTCCTACCATGGACTATGGACCATGGTCTATGAACCATAAGCCATGAACTATAAGCTAATGCCCTCTCTCTTAATCATTAACTTAATCTTCTGAATACGATTCTTTTCGAGCTCCAGCACTGTAAATTCGAAATCACCACTGTGTAAAATAGCACCTGTCTTGGGTATATCACCTGCAATCTCAAGTACCAATCCGGCCAGTGAATCACTTTCACCTTTTATTTCATCAAAAGTTTCAGCGGGTATGTCCATAATCTTGCATGCATCATGAATCATGGTACGACCTTCAAAGACATAGTTGTTGTCATCAATTTTTTTGAATACAGTGTCTTCTTCATCAAACTCATCTTTGATCTCACCAATTACTTCTTCCAAGATATCTTCCAAGGTTACGATACCACTGGTACCGCCGAATTCATCTACTACTACCGCAAAATGAATTCTTTTTTGTTGAAACTCCTGTAATAAGTCTTCAATAGGCTTTTGCTCATGCACAAAAAATGGCGGACGCATTAACGGATGCCAGTTATAATCATTGTGTTCATGAAGATATGGTAGTAGATCTTTGGTGTGGATCATTCCAAGTACTTCATCAAGGTCTTCTTTGTAAACAGGTAGACGACTATAATTCAGTTCTTTTACCAGTGTAATTAATTCACCAAATGAAGTTCCATATTCCACACCATGAACATCCATACGGGTCTTCATGATTTGTTTCACGGAGATATTACTGAACTTAACAATACCCTTTAGGATATTCTTCTCATTTTCAGAAGCCGTTTCATTGGTAGTAAGATCAATGGCATGATCCAGTTCTTCCAAGCTATACGCACTTCCTGTTTTGCTGGCTAGTTTTTTTTCAATGATATCCGAATATTTCACCAACCATTTACTCATACCGGCAAATGTATATGCCACAGCCTGTACCACCGCTCCAAAGTCTTTGGCAAAACGAATATTGTTTTGTGTAGCCAGCACTTTCGGCATCACTTCGCCAAAGAGCACCAATAAAAAAGAGACAGCCAATACTTTAATGAGAAACTCTACCCATACTGCATTGAACTGTTCAAAGTTGAACATATTATCAATAAGCAGGTTTGAAATAATGATAATGGATATATTGATGAAACTATTAGCAATCAATAAAGAAGCCAATAAGGTTTTGGGCTGCTCTAATAGATCTACAATTCTTTTGTAAGAGGGTATCTGCTTAGACTTCAGGTTGTTGATGTCTTTGTAAGTGAGTGAAAAGAAAGCCACTTCAGATCCTGACAAAACGAAAGAAAGAAAAAGCAACACAACCAGTATCATCACAAGTACAGTGGTACCTTGTGGATGAATGGCCGATAAGAGTTGGGTATACAATACCGAGTGATAATCCAAAACAGGTGTTTTTAGTTAACAATGAATGACAGGTGCATTCTTTTCATCACAAAAATACATTGCGCAGGGTTATCAGAAAGGCAATGATTCTCCGGGATCAGACAATGGTGGCATATCATCGCCTGTATAACCATCAATACCTTCTCCGGAAACATGTCCACCGGAACCGTCACCACGTTTATCCAGCATGATCAGGTTATCACCTACTACTTCCGTAGCAAATTTCTTATTACCTTCTTTGTCTTCCCAACTACGGGTACGCAAACGACCTTCCACATAAATCAAACTCCCCTTGTGCAAATACTTTTGTGCCAGTTCTGCCAGCCCTCGCCACAAAACAACAGTGTGCCATTCTGTTTGGGATATTAATTTCCCCGAGCGGTCTTTGTAGGTTTCTGTGGTAGCTAGGGGGAATTTCGCAACGGCAATATTGCCTTCTAAATGTTGTACATCGGGGTCTTTTCCCAGATTTCCAATGAGCATCACTCTGTTAACACCTCTCATACGATTGATTTTTTGTTCGTCGCAGATTAATCACTCTTAAAAATAACTTTTTTTAAGCAACAAAAGAACAGCTCACAAAAAATTAGGATTTTAACTGAGGCAGGTAGGATGTAATCAATTTGGGGAAAGCCAGTTCTTGGATTTGGGCTACCGTCTTCCAGTCACCACCCTTTAAAGAAGCAGGTTTTTGCTTCAATTGCAGATGTATAAACTGTCCTTTGATTTGTTGATGGGTTAACTGCTGTACCAATGGCTCAGCTATCTTTCCTATTACCGGTTCATGAATATTCAACTGATCCCTTAACCAATTTTGAATCAAAGAATGATCCCAGCGTACCTGTTTTTCGGTTTCTACCAGGTAAAACTCAAATAACTGTTGCCAGATATCTTTTGCAGTTCTTTGTTGTACCCAAATTTTTTGCCGGTATTCCAAGATAAAATAGTTGAAGTACCTCGTTCTTCTTTGTAATGTTTTCTCTTTAACCGGAAGTTGATTTACCTTACCTGTAGACAATGCCGCGCAACCATTTTGGAGTGGACAGGCAGCGCATAATGGGGACATTGGCTTACAAACAGTGGCGCCAAAGTCCATGATAGCTTGATTGTACAAAGCCGGTTCTTTCTTGTCTAGCATTTGGTAAGCCAGATCATGAAATATTTTTTTCCCTTCTGTGCTATCGGTAGGGGTATCAACTCCCATGTAACGGGCTAAAACACGAAACACATTACCGTCTACTACTGCATAGGGTAAATTATAAGCAAAAGATGCAATAGCAGCAGCTGTATAAGGACCCACCCCTTTCAGCGCTAGCAATGCTTCATAAGTATCTGGAAAAAGTCCATTGCGTTGGTGTACAATTTCTCTGGCTGTGTATAGTAGGTTACGGCATCTATTATAATAACCCAAGCCTTCCCATAATTTGAATACTTGTTGGTCGGGGGCTTTTGCAAGATCTTGAATGGTAGGATATTGTTCAATAAATCGATGATAATATCCCATTCCCTGCTCAACACGGGTTTGTTGTAAAATGATCTCGCTCAACCAGATCCTATAAGGTTTTTTTTCTCCTTTCCATGGCATTTCCCGGTCATTTTGATGGCGGTGCCAGTCCATTAATATCTGAGTAAACGACTTTTTCATCCTAAGAGACAAAGATGCTCAAAACAACGCATGATTGGTAATAAAGTTGATAGACTGTAGAAATATTTTTAATATGAACAAATCTTAACCAATTGCATGCTCTTTGAATCATTTATCTATCAATCAGTAACGCACATAAAATTTACACTATCTTTCTTGCAAATACCATTTTTTTTGTCGTACTTTAAATCTGATTCATAAAATAACATTATACAAATGAGAAAGTCAGATCTCATCAACCAGATTTCCGATAAAACGGGTATACCGAAAGTGGATGTACTGGTGACGCTAGAAACCATGTTCAAAGAGGTAAAAGAAAGCCTTTCCAACGGACAAAATATTTATATCCGTGGCTTTGGCAGCTTTATTACCAAGAAGCGTGCAGCCAAAATTGGTCGTAACATCAAGAAAAACGTAGCAGTAGAAATACCTGAACATTATATTCCTGCCTTTAAGCCGGCAAAAGAATTTGTAAGTGAAGTGAAAAGCAAACGGAAGTCGGACTAACTTCGCCGAAATTTCCGATCAGTGAAGAAACAGCAACTTCTGTTAGCGGGTGGAGGCTTGGTTATATTTATTCTGTTGTACTTTTTTAGTCCAACCGTCTCCCCCAGTAAACATGTCCATAAAGAAGGCGAAGCGCCACATAGTACTGTAAATCAATCGATTAAGTTTGAAGACCTCTTAGTAAAAGCCAAGGAGCGCATTACTCCGGAGCAGGTTGCTCGCTTAGGTGCCCTTGAAAATTCCGTTGTAAGAGGGGATATTAATGAACAAAAGATCCATGTTTATCATCAGCTAGCACGCTTCTGGGCTGATTCCGCCCGCATTTTTGAACCCTATGCCTGGTATACCGGCGAAGCTGCTAAGTTGGAAAATTCTGAAAAAAGCCTCACCTTTGCCGCCCATCTGTTTTTAGATAACCTAATGACAGAGGGTGAGCCTGCCATGCAAAATTGGCTGGCCTCACAAGCAAAAGTTCTTTTTGATCAGGCATTAAGCATTAATCCGGCAAATGATTCGAGTAAAATCGGATTGGGCGCTTGCTATCTTTTCGGAAACATTTCAGATAACCCAATGCAGGGTATTCTAAAGATCAGAGAAGTAGTAGAGAAGAATCCGGGAAATGTATTCGGACAAATGATGCTCGGATTGGGTAGTAAGAAAAGTGGTCAATATGATAAAGCCATTGAACGCTTTTTGAATGTATTGAAAGTTGATCCGGAAAATCTGGATGCCATTTTCAATCTGGCTGAATCTTATGATATCCATAATGAGAAAGCCAATGCGATCAAATGGTATGAGGAAGCAAAGAAAAGAGTGGCGATACCGGAAGCTAAGCAAGCACTGGAAAAAAGAATCGCTGAACTGAAACGATAAATTTATTTTTTAACTGTATAAAATTACTTTGGTATGCCTTGTGGTAAGAAGAGAAAGCGTCATAAGATCGCTACACACAAACGTAAAAAGCGTCTGAGAAAGAATCGTCATAAGAAGAAGAATAAGTAATTCTTCGGATTACCGATCATGATACTAAACGGGTTTAATCTTGCTACGGCCTGATTAAACCCGTTTAACACTTATCTGGAAGCAGCCTTACCTTCCTCCTTTTCGCAACTTTACCTTTTCCTTCCTAGGCTGCCTTAACGGATGTTGTGGATGTTGATCTACCGAATACCGGTATGTGATTTTGTATTTAAAAGTTGCACTTTGTGAACAAAGAATTAATTATTAATGCTGCTCCAACAGGTGTAGAAATAGCATTGTTGGAAGATAAAAAATTGGTGGAGCTGCACAACGAAAAAACGGACGCCAACTTCGCAGTGGGTGACCTTTATCTGGGTAAAGTCAAAAAACTGATACCCGGACTCAATGCCGCGTTCGTAGATGTGGGGTTTGAAAAAGATGCCTTTCTACACTATACCGATCTGAGTCCTTATGCTCGCTCTATTATCAAGTTTACGCAAATAGCGATGACGGATAAAGGAGATCAGCCTTTTGATTTTGCGAAATTGCAAGCTGAACCTGAGATCCTAAAAACAGGAAAGATCAATGAAGTACTGAATGGCAAACCACATGTACTCGTTCAAATCTTAAAAGAACCAATTGCTGCAAAAGGACCTCGTTTGAGTTGTGAGATATCGTTACCCGGAAGATTTGTGGTAGTAACACCTTTCAATGAGATTGTTGCCGTATCCAAAAAAATACACTCTTCCGATGAACGTAAACGTTTACACAAAATCGTTGAAGCAATTCGTCCGAAAAATTTTGGTGTGATTGTTCGTACTGCAGCTGAAGGAAAAAGTACAGCAGAATTACATCAGGATATGTTGTCATTGGTAGAAACCTGGAAAACCATTCAGCATAATTTAAAAGGTGCTGTTGCACCAGTCAGGATTCTGAGTGAAGAAACAAAAACAACCAGTATACTGAGAGATCTGCTGAGTGCAGATTTCAATCGCATTGTTGTAAATGATAAGAATTTGTTTCAGGTAACGCAATCCTATATCCAACGTATTGCACCCGATAAAACGGATATTGTTTCATTCTATCATAATGGGCTTCCCATTTTTGATCAGTATGGTGTAACCAAGCAAGTAAAATCATCATTTGGAAAAACAGTGAACTTACCAAGTGGTGCTTATCTGATCATTGAACATACGGAAGCCCTGCATGTCGTTGATGTGAACAGTGGTTATAAGAGCGTAAGTAATAACCAAGAAGAAAATGCACTGGAAACCAATCTTGAAGCTGCAGAAGAAATTGCCCGTCAGTTACGTCTACGAGATATTGGTGGTATCATCGTTGTTGACTTCATTGATATGAAGTTACCTGATAACAAAAGAAAGGTTCAGGAAGCCATGGAGCAATTCATGAAAGCCGATAGAGCCAAACATTCTGTTCTTCCAATTTCAAAATTCGGACTACTTCAGATCACGCGTCAACGTATGCGTCCGGAAGTGAATATCAATACAGCAGAGAGTTGTCCTGCTTGTAATGGAACAGGAAAAATCACTTCTACATTATTATTGGAAGATGAGATCGAAAAGAAATTACATTATCTCGTTACACACTCACATAAGAATCTTACCATCGTTGTACATCCGATTGTTCATTCTTATCTTACAAAAGGATTATTCTATTCTATCATTAAGAAATGGAGAAAGAAACACAAAGTGAAAGTAAAGGCACAAGCCAATACCAATTATCACCTCACAGAGTTTAGATTCTTTGATGAAAGAGAGGAGGAAATCAAGTTTTAGTGTGAATGGTGAATTGTCAATAACAGAGAAAGGAACTTACTCATAATTGACAATTCACCATTCACAATTCACCACAACACCTCTTAATCATCATTTCTTGATCCATTCAAAAAGATCAACACATATTGAATCAGCGTAGCTACTGAAGCAAGTGCTGCTACAACATAAGTCATCGCTGCCCACTTTAAGGCATCCTTTGCTCCTTCCTGCTCTTTACCTACCAATACACGTTTGTTTTCTAACCATGCCAATGCACGGTTGCTGGCATCAAATTCTACAGGTAATGTAATGACTGAGAAAAGCGTGGTGAGGGCAAATAAAATGATACCCCCTAATAATAACATCGGGAATGTATTGATCAACACAATACCTGCCAATAATACCCATTGAACGATTGAGCTGCTGAATTGAACAAAAGGCACCAATCGGCTTCTCAACATCAGCCAATTATAAGCCGTAGCGTGTTGAACGGCATGACCACATTCATGGGCAGCCACAGCCGCGGATGCAATACTTGTTCCACTATACACTTCCGAACTCAGGTTCACAGTTTTATTCATGGGATTATAGTGGTCGGTTAGGAAGCCCTCAACAGATATTATTTTTACATCATATATTCCGTTGTCGCGGAGCATTTGTTCAGCCACTTCCTTACCACTCATGCCATTGGTGATGGGCAGGTGGCTATAATGGGTAAATTTCGACTTTAAGCGCATCGAAACCAGAAAGCTGATTCCGACAAATAATAAAGACAATAATAAGATTGAGTTCATACGACTTGTTTCGGAGACTGCTGCAAAATGCCTACCAAACCCAAAAATGGGTATTTGGCACCTTAAAATCACTGATTCCTGACAAAAAGCACCAAAAAAAATGACATTTTTCCCCACTTCGACAAAATGGCTGTAACCCGTTTGATTAACAAACTGTTAAGGTCATTTACGAAATTTTTCGGATTCAAAAAATTATTCACAGAACCCAAAAATTATTTTGCCATGTGCCTCGGTTTTGTAACTTAGTGGTAGAATTTAATGGGTTAGTAAGTAAACAGGGTCAACAGCAATGTTGGCCCTTTTACATGCCCGTCAGTACTGCGTTTCAGCGTTTTTCTACTTTCATGAATAGCAAATTTTTGATTCTAAAAACTGTTGATTTTACACAAGATTTCATCATTTTTTTTTGTGCATTTTTTTACTGAAAAGAACTCATCATTTCAACAGTACCTTTAACCAATGAGTAAGATTAAAACAGCTTTTTTCTGTAGCAATTGTGGTTATGAAAGTGCGAAGTGGATCGGAAAATGTCCGGCTTGTTCTCAATGGAATACTTTCACCGAAGAAATATTGGATAAAGGAAATGTGAAGGAAGAAAAATGGGATGACTACAAAGAAGAAAAAAGAAAAACAAAAACGATTTCCTTAAACGAGGTTCAGACAACCGAAGAAAAAAGAATCAAAAGTCAAGATCCGGAATTAGATCGAGTATTGGGGGGAGGTATTGTTCCGGGAAGTATTGTTCTGGTAGCAGGTGAACCGGGTATTGGTAAGAGTACTTTGTTTTTACAAAACGGATTACTACTCAAGCAACTAAGGGTTTTATATATCAGTGGTGAAGAAAGTGAACAACAAATTAAAATGCGGGCAGATCGGTTAAAGATTCAGTATGAAAATTTTTATTTGCTGACAGAAACATCTACACAAACTATTTTTCAGGAAATCAAAAAGCTGAAACCTCAATTGGTCATTGTTGACTCTATTCAAACTTTACAATCTAATTTGATTGATTCTTCTGCGGGCACAGTTTCACAGATCCGGGAATGTGCTGCCGAATTTCAACGCTTTGCAAAAGAAACCAATACTCCTGTTTTCTTGATCGGACATATCACCAAAGACGGCGCTATCGCCGGTCCGAAAGTGCTGGAACACATGGTAGACACGGTTTTGCAGTTCGAGGGCGACCGTCATTATGCTTATAGAATCCTAAGAACTTTGAAGAATCGTTTTGGTAGTACCGCCGAGTTGGGCATTTATGAAATGACAGGTGATGGTATGCGGGTAGTAGCCAATCCATCAGAAATTTTAATTGCACAAAGAGAAGATCAGTTAAGTGGTAGTGGTATTGCTGCTACACTGGAAGGTATGCGTCCTTTACTGATTGAAGTGCAGGCATTGGTCACGCAAAGCGTGTATGGAACACCTCAACGTACAGTGACCGGTTTTGATACCAGAAGATTACAATTGTTATTGGCAGTTCTCGAAAAACGTGGAGGTTTTCAATTTGGAATGAAAGATGTTTTTGTAAACATTGCAGGTGGTATTAAAGTAGAAGACCCTTCCATTGATCTTGCAGTGATCTGTGCTTTACTCTCTTCCTATGAAGATGTTCCACTCCCCCCTCATGTATGTTTCGCAGGTGAGGTAGGATTGAATGGAGAGATCAGAGCCGTTAATAAAATAGAACAACGTATTGCCGAAGCAGAGAAACTCGGATTCGAAAAAATATTTGTCTCCAAATACAATAAGAAAAGTTTCAACGCACAAGCTTACAAGATTCAGGTAATTGCATTGAGTCGCGTAGATGAAGTGTATCAGCAACTTTTTTGAGTGAAAAGTGAAAGGTCAAAAGTGAAACGGAAGTACGCTTTTCACCTTTCACTTTTCACTTTTGACTTTTACATTTTGACTTCCATCATTTCTGCGGCAAATACTTACTCCCGAGCATGTAGTTTCGGAGCATGATATCCATAGCAAAATCCCTTCTACAACTCGTATATCCGCATTACTGTATAGGTTGCGGAAGCGATTATTTGAGTCTCCACCAGCAGATTTGCAGCCGCTGTACCCATCAGCTACCGGAAACGGGGTTCTTTCGCCAGCCCAATAATCCGGTTGAAAAAGCCTTTTTTGGCAGAATTCGGGTGGAAAACGCCGCTGCCTTGTACTATTTTACCAAGCAGTCATTGGTGCAGGAACTGATGGTACAGCTCAAATACCATCAGAATAAGCATGCCGGACTCTTTTTGGGCAGAATGATGGGGTATGCGCTGAGATCCGAGCCCCGCTTCGCCGACGTAGATCTACTTGTACCGCTTCCTTTAAATCCTAAAAAACAATTCAAAAGAGGATATAACCAGGCCGAAGTGATTTGTGAGGGTATTAGGGAAGTCTGGTCCAGACCTTTGAACGCAAAAACCATTCAAAGGAAAAAGTTTACAGATAGTCAAACTACCCGAAACCGGCTATCTAGGTGGCAGAATATGGAAGCCGTATTTCAGGTGACAGCACCAGATCAATTGATGAATCAGCATGTTTTACTCATAGACGATATCATAACGACCGGCGCTACCCTGGAAGCCTGCGGACAAACATTGATGTCGATACCCAATTGTAGACTTAGTATTGCTGCTGCCGCATATACATTGTAGGTACCATTTTCATCCATTCACAGAAATGCTATAACAATTCCCTTATTTAAGTGTTATTTTGAAAAAAATCTATTGTATGAAATACATCCTCACATTAGTAGCAGTGGTTATGATGTCTGCCTTCACTTTACCCGATAATGGCAGTATTCACGCTTTCAAGGTAAAATCTATTGAAGGCGGCACTATCGATTTCGCTAAATTCAAGGGAAAAAAGATACTCATTGTCAATACTGCATCTAAGTGTGGCTATACCCCACAATATGAAGCTTTGCAAAAAGTGTATGATCAGTATAAAGACAAGCTGGTAATCGTAGGTTTTCCCGCCAACAACTTTGGTGGACAAGAGCCTGGTAGTGATGGTGATATTCAAGAGTTTTGCAAAGCCCGTTTTGGTGTAAAATTTCCATTGGCCAGTAAAGTGAGTGTAAAAGGAGAAGATATGGCACCTATTTACCAGTGGCTGACAAGTAAAGCGAAGAATGGTGTTTTGGATGCAGATATCAAATGGAACTTCAATAAGTTTTTGTTGGATGAAAATGGAAAAATGATCGCTTATTTTCCAAGCAAAGTAACTCCCGATAGCGATGATATTTTGAAATACGTAAAATAAATTAGCTTTCGAATCAAGGAATCCCGACCCATACAACTGGTCGGGATTTTTTTTGCTTCTCTATTTATCAAAAACATGCACATTTAAAGTAGCAGCATACAGTATATTTATAGCTCAAAAATTGTTGGCATGTCTTATCCCTATCAGATCAAAAGTTTTGAAGCCTATCAGGAAGCGTATCAGAAAAGCATACAAGATCCTGAAGCATTTTGGAGTGCAATTGCTGAGCATTTTACCTGGAAGAAAAAATGGGATAAAGTTCTGGAATGGAATTTTACAGAACCCAAGGTAGAATGGTTCAAAGGAGGAAAATTAAATATTACGGAGAATTGTTTAGACAGACATCTTGCCACCAAAGGCAATCACCCTGCCATTATTTGGGAACCCAATGCCCCTGATGAGAATCATCGCATACTTACCTATAAAAAGTTGCATGAGAAAGTGTGCCAATTTGCACATCTACTTAAAAACAATGGCGTAAAAAAAGGAGATCGTGTTTGTATATATATGGGTATGATCCCTGAACTCGCTATTGCAGTTTTGGCTTGTGCCAGAATTGGCGCCATACATTCCGTTGTGTTTGGCGGTTTCTCTGCACAAAGTATTGCTGACAGATTAGAAGATGCCAAGGCTGAATTCATCGTTACCTGTGATGGCGCTTACAGAGGTGCGAAAGATATTCCTTTGAAGAGTGTCATTGATGATGCATTGATTGGAAACAAGACTGTGAAACGTGTTATTGTTGCCACACGCACACGCACACCCGTATCCATGATCAAAGGAAGAGATGTGTGCTGGGAAGATGAGATGAAACAAGTGGAAGAAAAAGGCATCACTTTTATTGAAGCAGAAGCAATGGATGCAGAAGATCCATTGTTTATCCTCTATACATCCGGTTCTACGGGAAAACCCAAAGGAGTGGTACATACTGTAGCCGGATACATGATCTATACCAATTACACTTTTGTAAATGTATTTCAATACGAACCCGGACAAGTACATTTCTGTACAGCAGATATTGGCTGGATCACCGGACATAGTTATATCGTGTATGGACCACTAAGTGCCGGTGCTACATCATTACTATTTGAAGGCGTTCCTACTTGGCCAGATGCTGGCAGATTTTGGGATATTGTAGACAAATACAAAGTCAACATTTTATATACGGCCCCTACCGCTATTCGTAGCTTGATGGGATTTGGTTTAGGCCCTTTACAAGGAAAAAATCTTTCCTCCCTTAAAGTATTGGGAACTGTGGGTGAACCCATCAATGAAGAAGCATGGCATTGGTATGATGAACATGTAGGCAAGAAAAAATGTCCGATCGTTGATACCTGGTGGCAAACAGAAACAGGTGGATGTCTCATTTCCAATCTGGCAGGCATTACTCCCGCCAAACCCGGATGGGCGACACTTCCAATGCCGGGTCTGCAAATGGTATTGGTAGATGAAAATGGAAAAGAGATCATACAAGAAGGGGAAGAAACCATTTCCGGCAATCTCTGTATCAAAGCACCTTGGCCATCTATTTTAAGAACCACTTATGGTGATCATGAAAGATGTAGAACAAACTATTTCGCTACTTATAAAAACATGTATTTCACCGGTGATGGTGCTTTAAAGAATAAAGACGGTTTCTTCCGTATTACCGGTCGTGTAGATGATGTGTTGAATGTTAGCGGACACCGAATTGGTACTGCTGAAGTGGAAAATGCCATCAATATGCATGCAGGTGTGGTGGAAAGCGCTGTAGTGGGTTATCCGCATGATATCAAGGGACAAGGCATTTATGCTTATGTGATTTATCAAGGATCGCATACGCAGGATACACATGGTACGGGAGATCTGGTGAGAAAAGATATTCTGCAAACAGTGACTCGAATTATTGGCGCCATTGCGAAACCTGATAAAATTCAATTTGTAAGCGGACTACCCAAAACAAGAAGCGGTAAGATCATGCGAAGAATTCTTCGAAAGATCGCAGAAGGAGAAACAGAAAATCTGGGTGATACATCTACACTGCTTGATCCGGGTGTGGTAGATGAGATTAAGAACGGGAGATTATAACTTATCTTTATTCGGATGAGAAAAATATACTTCCTGATTGTATTCTCCATAATCATTTGCTCTTGCTTACAAGCGCAAAGCCTCATTCCTTTTATTGAGAAAAATCGATTTGGTTTTCTTCATAAAACCAATGGAAGAACCGTAATACCTCCTCAGTTTATTTTTGCAAGTGCATTTAAAGACAGCATGGCAGTAGCTGCAATCGGGAATTATATTGTATCTTCTCAATATGGGTTCATCAATGAAAAAGGAAAATGGATCATCACTCCCCAATTCAATTCAGCCGATCAGTTTTTTGAGGGTAAAGCAAGAGTGCAAAAAAATGGTAAATGGGGTTATATCAATAAAAAGGGAGTCATCATTATTCAGCCACAGTTTTCACAATGTCATAATTTTTCAGAAGGGCTTGCACCTGCATCACTAAAAAATAATTTGTGGGGATTGATTGACAGCTCCGGAAAATTTGTATTGCAACCTATTTACTACAATATCAGTTCTGTTTTTGCAGGTGTTGTTTGTACACAGCAAAATATGACTGATAAGTGGGAGATCATAACTATCAAAAACAAAACAAATATCAAAACTTCCTTCACACGCATGAATGGTTTTGCGGATAGTGTGTCTGCTGCTCGTGATACTAGCAACAAATGGGGATTTGTAGACTTAAGCGGACAATGGATCATTCCGCCTACCTATACCAATGCCGGAAATTTTAGTGAAGGTCTTGTCGCCGTTCAAAAAGATTATAAAAGTTGGGGCTTTATCAATAAAAAAGGAGAATGGATCATAGCACCTCAATTCGATCGCATGGGCAGTTTCAACAATGGATTGGCCATGATGGAAATGGGGAATGATATCGTTTATATCAATAAAGAAGGAACAATTTTATACCGTTTTCAACGATGATTGTTGATGCATCAATTATCCCTTGATTAGATTCAACGCTTTACCATCCCATCCGGGGAATAAGCCTTTTGTTTGCTTCAATTTCAGATGTCCCATCGCCACATCACTGAATACTGCTCTAAAATCTGTTGAAACAGGCAAATCACGTCCGTCTTCCAAATCAGATTTCGCTAATGATTTTATTTGATGATACACTTTACCTCCTACAATATCATTACCCAAAACAAATAAACAACTGGCTCTTCCATGATCTGTTCCACCGGTCCCATTTTGATGTGCCGTTCGGCCAAATTCTGTCATGGTCATCACAGTAACATCATCCTGATAAGTTCCCATATCTTTCCAGAAAGCTGCAATACTATCACTGAAATCACGCAGGTTACGAGCAAATGCACCATTTACAGTTCCTTGATTGAAATGCGTATCCCATCCACCACTTTCTGCAAACGCCACTTCCATGCCTACATCCATTTTAATTAATGTTGCAATCTGTTTCAAAGAATTTCCAAATGGCGAATTGGGATATACTGCACCATTGGCAGGTTGATAATTTTTAATATCAGTAGATTTCAAAATCCGCATCGCTTCAAAACTCTCTTTGCCTGTTTTATTCAATAACTGATTACTGGTTTGATCATACAAAGACTCAAATGATTTGGCGGCCATATTACCAGCCATGGGATTGCCTTGCATTTGTATGGCAAAGTCCTGAAGATTACTAATGGCCAAAGCCTCTTTATCACCATACAAACTACGTGGTAATGCATTTGTGATACTTACAGCACTAAAGGGTGTTGCTTCATGTCCGGTCAACCCAATGGCTCTATTCAACCAACCACTCGTAGTACCTTTATTGAAAGGTGTTCCACTCTCCATGAAATCCTGCGCATCGAAATGACTACGTGTGTTGTTCGGACTACCGACACCATGCACAATACCCATTCGTCCCTCTGTAAAATAAGAAGACAAACTTTGAAGTGATGGATGCAATGCAAATTGTCCATCCAAATCCAGCATACCCCCCTGTGTTTGTGCCGGACTCATGTACAAAGTTGGACGCAGTGTTTTCAAATTTGGGTCAGCAAACGGACTCACCGCCATCAATCCATCCATAGCTCCTCTTTGAAAAATACAGATCAGAACTTTATTTCTTTTATAGGGTGGAATGATCTTGCTACTCTCTGCTGCACGTGCAATAAAGTTGGGAACACCACCAAACCCCGCTGCGAACAAGGCCATAGCGCCTGATTTCATAAATGCTCTGCGATGAATCATTTGTTTAGTTTTTTTATGCTGTAAGTTTTTAGCTTCAAGCTGCATGCCTCAAGCTACAAGTACAAATACTATTAACTGTTCATTTCACTTTTCACCTTTCTCCGATGGAGTCCTATGGACACTTTTCACGTCTTCTCCTCACTTCCGTTGAAACTCCGGAGAACCAATAATGATCCCCACCACCTGCGCCATACTTGTTATTTCTTTCTTGTAATCTTCCTTGTCTCCTGTCACTTGTCTTCTTGTTTCTTCTTCTCCTTCCTCATCCATATTATTATTCTTTGCTTTAGCAGCTGCAACAGCTATTTTTTCTTCCACATTTGCATCACGTACCATAGCTGTTAGTCTTTTAATGTTTTCTTCGTTATCTCTCTCCGGTAACAATATCTTACTGAATGCACGCAGCGCTTCATCAGCACTTTCGGGTTCGTGATCGTTGTTTAATGCTAAGAGATTTACACGAACACCCGGAATCTTTTGAGTAGCCAATGCCAATCCAAAGTTCATTCGATTCAAGAGCGCTCCACTATTGATCCAAAAGTTAGCGCGATCGGGAAAACCTGTAGGTGCCTGATAGTAATAAACCCTTTGTCCCATTTTACTACACCAATTAAATACCTGAAAAGGTTGCATGACTTGTGCTTTTGTAGCCCGCAGTGCACTGATAGCGAATTCAAAAGGAGATTTAATTTTTTCACGCAATGCTTTCTTTGACCAGAAATCCGGATGATTCACCATAGCAATGATCATGGCTTTAATATTTCCATCTGTTTGCTGATAAGTATTTGTCAACGCTTTAATTAATGCCTGAGAAGGTTCATCCGATACAAAACGTATCGCCATTTTTGTTGCAATAAATTTAGCTGTAGAGACATGGGATGCCAACATATTCAATACTGCTACGCCTTCTTCATACCCATCTGTTCCGCTGTATTTTTTGCCAAGAATGATTTTTTCACTTTCATCGTGTTTATCGCCACGAAATAAAAAATCTCCATCTATAATCAGTCCCCTTCTTTTCAGTTGTACTTCATCAAGATTTTCAATCAACCGCATCGCCGGACCATTTTTAAACATGGGTCGTACAGACCAGCCTGTTAATGCTCGTGCTAGTTCTGTTACATCTTTCTGTGTATAACCACCATCTACACCCATGGTATGCAACTCCATGACTTCTCGCGCATAATTTTCATTCAAGCCTTGTGTTCTTCTTGCAGCAACAGCTTGTTGTAATAAAGCATTCCCTTGCATGGTTGTATCATTCAATCTGGCTTCTGCTCTTTCTCTTGCAGCACGCAGCATGGCATTATTTTGTTGTCTGCGTGCACGCTCATTGTCATTGCTTACACTTAATGCATTATCGAGATACTCCAGCATCGCAGGGTGCTTGGCTGTTGCCAATAACATATTTTTAAAGTTTCCGAATACATGCGGTCTGATAGCATCACGCTCATAACTCATTACATATTGCTGCGATTGTCCTTTGGTTAACGATACATTGAAATGGTTGAACCAGAAATCTGTCAACACTTCTTTCAATTGATTATTACTATATACCGCACGAAGAACTTTCTGGTTTACCAATTGACGATGCAACTCTTGTACCGGTTTTACTCCGGATGCTCTCATCACTTTAGCTAACTCTTGTCTGTATTTTTCACGGTCGGTATTACTGAGTGAATCATTACGAATAATCTTTTGCTGAATACCCAAGCGTATGATCTGCGCAGGAGTTAAATAATGATTTACAATCTCTTCATTATTCATCTTCAAGGCATCAAAATCTGCCAAACGTTTATCCAGTTTTGTGTCAGGTACAGAAGCTTCCAGCTGTTGTTGTAACCAGTTTTCTAGACCCATCTTTACTACCTCATCGATTTGTCCGGGTTGTATGCCGAAACTAAATCGATTCAATAAATGGGCTGCCGCTTGTTCTTTGGAGAGACCTGCCTGCTGATAAGGCATTCGAATGGTAGAAGAATAAGGATCTACAGGAATGAATGCTGTGGATGCTATCAATGAGAAAACTGCAATCGATCGTTTCAGCCACATGGTTTTTCTTTTGTGTTTTGACGGGTGAATGGGGTGGAAGTTTAAATTGTTCTGGAGAAAAAAATTGCCACTGAGGGCACAGAGGAACACAGAAACCTTTCTGTGCCCTTCAGTGTCTTCAGTGGCAATAAAAATATGCGTTCTAAGCTAGCTACTCCGTTTTCTTCATAGCCACCCTGTATAATATAAGTCCCATTAAAGCAAAGAACAAAGTACCTAATAGGAAGTATCCATTTTCGGATAACAGTTCTACCAGTCCATGTTCCATACTGATGTTCCTCAAGAATTGTTCTCCTCCGGAGGTTCCCGTAATGAATGCAATCACCACCCCTGCCACAGCACCACCAGCTACCAGTCCGGTTGCAAACAAACTACCCTTACTGAGTTCCTCTTCTTCAGTACTCACTTCTTTTTTCTCTTTTTTCTGACGACCTTCTACCAATCCACGTACCGCACCACCAATAAAGATTGGGAGTGTAGTCGCTAATGGCAGATACACACCGATAGCAAAGCTGAGTGATTTGATACCACAGAGTTCCATCACCACTGCCAGGAACATCCCTACAATCACATACTGCCAATCTAAATTCTGGGAAAGAATTCCTTTGATCAATGTCGCCATCAAAGTAGCTTGAGGTGCAGGATATTTTTCAGTACCGATAGCATGTTGCACACCCTGTTGTACCATTTCAGTAGTTGGCTTATCAAGAAACTTCACTGTGATACCAATTACAATGGAAGAAACGATCGCACCCACAAACAATGCGATCTGTTGATTACGTGGTGTGGCACCTACAATATAACCACTCTTCAAATCCTGAGAAGTAGCACCGGCATTGGCTGCAGCGATACAGATCATACCACCTACAACTAATACAAGCGGTTCATATGCTTGTCCTGACCATCCCAAACTCAAGAATATCAAACTGGTTCCCATCACCGTAGCAATGGTCATACCGCTGATCGGATTATTGGAAGACCCGATCAATCCAACAATACGTGATGAAACCGTTACAAACAAGGCACCGAATAATACCACCAGAATACCGATCAGAATTTTCTGAAGAAATCCATCGCCCGGTAAGCTTGGAATGATGGAGATGATAGCGATCAATGCTAAACTACCAAGTCCTACTACTTTCAAGTTAAGGTCTTTATCTGTTCTGGATATTGAACTCTCCGCAGCTGAAGATCCACCACGCAGAGAGGCCATACTTCCTTTCACGGATTTGACAATAGTAGGAATGGTTTTCACCAATGTAATGATACCACCCGCAGCAACTGTTCCAGCGCCTACTTGTCGAACATAGGCATAGTAGATCGCAGCAGAATAATCATTGAAAGTATGTGTTACAGGATCCCATCCTCCTTTACCACCTGCATTGGCGATATCAGATAGATAACCCAGCTTCACCAATTGAATAGCAATTACATCAGGCGGCACAAGTGTTGACAATAAAGGAATGAAAACCATCCAGCTTAAAACACTACCTGCTACCAACACACCTGCGATCTTCGGACCAATGATATAACCCACACCTAAATATTCAGGGGTGATCTCACCACTGACTTTTGCAGAAGGGAAAAATTTATTGATCTGTTTCGTGGCATAAAAAGGTGTTTCAGCAATCACATGCACAACTTTCTGAAAGATGGCATACACAAATGCAACACCTAAACCCCAGAAAGCAGTTTTAGCAAAATCACCACCACGCTCGCCGGCTTTTAATACATCACCACAAGCCGTTCCTTCAGGATAGGGTAGGTTATCATGCTCGTTTACGATTAGTGCTTTACGCAAAGGCACCATTAAAAGTGTACCCAACAATCCACCTACAATGGCTAGGATCAGAATGGTGAGATAGTTAAAATATTCTGCGCTACTGGGTGAAGAAAGAAAAAGAAAACCCGGTAAAGTAAATGCCACACCTGCTGCAATACTTTCTCCTGCAGATCCTGTTGTTTGAATGATATTATTCTCAAGGATGGTGGTCTTCAAAAATTTTCTTCCCAGCGTAATAGCGATCACCGCAATGGGAATAGACGCTGATACTGTTAGACCTGCCTTTAATGCGAGATACACAGTAGCAGCACCGAAGATGACACCAAAAAGACTCCCCACGAGAATCGATTTTACCGTGAGTTCTTTCATGTTTGTTTCCGGAGAAACAAAGGGTTTGAATGTTTTTTTGGGTTGAGACATGAGTTGGTTTTTAGATGAAGCAAGCAATTTTTTCGGTATACAGATGAATCTTTACCGATAGTTTCCAATACTTTTAAATTTCAAAATACGATTTATGTCTGATATACAAAATGAGTCGACTAAAGTCAGAATGCCAAAATCGATTCCGTACATTATAGGTAGTGAGATCGCAGAACGATTCAGTTTTTATGGTTTACGTTCTATCATGGTGACTTTTATGGCAGTCACTTTTTTCAATCCAACCCTCAATCCGGCACTTACGGCTGAAGCAGATGCAAAAGCTAATGAAATGTCACATTTATTTGTTACGCTGGCGTATTTCATGCCGATGGTTGGTGCAATAATGGCCGATTGGTTTTTTGGGAAATACCGGGTTATCCTACTTGTATCGATTCTTTACACATTTGGACATCTGATACTTTCTGTATCAGGCGACAGTTATACTATTTTTAGTTTAGGACTAATCGTTATTGCCTGTTGTGCCGGTGGTATTAAATCATGCGTATCCGCCAATGTAGGCGACCAGTTCAACAAATCGAATGAACACCTGCTTTCAAAAGCCTATGGTTGGTTTTATATGAGTATTAACCTGGGTGGAACACTAGCGCCATTATCTATTCCATTACTTAAAAAATATTATGGGCCTGAAATCGCTTTTGGTGTACCTGGTATACTAATGGCGATTGCAACTGTTGTATTCTGGCTTGGTCGAAAAAAATATGTTCGGATTAAACCTGCTGGTATCAAAAAAGAGAACTTTTTTTCCATTTCTATTTATGCATTGATAAAGCTATTTAGCCGGAAACCTGGCCAAAAAGTTTGGGAAGCAGTTGCAGAAAAATATTCAGTTACATCCATCGATGGTATCAAAGCGGTGTATCGTGTACTGGCCGTATTTGCTTTTACACCTATTTTCTGGGCGCTTTGGGATCAAAACCTTTCTGAGTGGGTCTTGCAGGCTACACGATTAGACCTAAAACTAGTCGGAGATTTTTCCATTTTACCTGAGCAGATCAATTTTATCAATCCCCTTTTTTTAGTACTACTGATCCCCGTTTTCAACTCATTTCTGTTTCCTTATCTGGATAAAAAGGGAATACGAGTAACCCCTTTAAAAAAGATAGGTGCGGGATTGGTCATCATAGGCCTTTCATTCACCATCATTGCATTCTTACAGGAAAGTATAGATGCAGGAGGTAAACCTTCGGTATGGTGGCAGATACTGGCTTATATTTTATTGGCAGCATCTGAAATACTGGTTTCCGTTACCTGTCTTGAATATGCCTATACACATTCACCGATATCCATGAAAAGTACCATGAGTGCCCTGTATTTACTAGGTATTTCCGCTGGAAATTTACTCGTTGGACTGATCAATGGAAACATAGTGGACAAAGGCTTTTTCAGTCAATTCACAGGTGCCAAATACTACTGGCTATTCATCGGTATCTTGGCTGTTTCCTTTATTTTATTCCTTTTAGTGGCTAAACGTTTGCCTGAGAAACGTTATGTTGGTGTAGCAGAGGAAACCGAAAACTAATTTTTCAGCATGAGCGCGGTCTGTACAAAAAAATCCCCCGCTCATGCTGAAAATCCTGCATAGAGACTACTTTCGCCACCTGAACTTCATTTTATGAATATTCTTTTACTTGGATCAGGTGGCCGTGAACATGCACTGGCATGGAAAATGTCGCAGAGCCATCATTGTGATGCCCTTTTTATTGCACCCGGTAATGCCGGTACCTCTCAATTCGGTACCAATTTATCGATGGCTGTCACAGATTTCGAAGCCATCAAACAAGCTTGTATTGAAAACAAAATCGATATGCTGGTGGTAGGACCGGAAGAACCCTTGGTGAAGGGCGTATATGATTTTTTTGAAAAAGATCCTGCACTACAAAGAATTGTGGTGGTAGGACCTTCTGCAAAAGCTGCACAATTAGAAGGCAGTAAAGCATTCAGTAAAAAATTCATGCAGCGTCACCAGATACCTACGGCAGGGTATGCTGAGTTTACTGCAGACAATTTTGAAGAAGGAAAAAAATACATTGTAACGCATAGTTTACCTGTTGTATTAAAAGCGGATGGACTTGCTGCGGGTAAAGGTGTTGTAATTGCTTCAACACATGAGGAAGCATTACAAACATTTGAAGAAATGATTCTTCATAAACAATTTGGTGATGCTAGTAGCAAAGTAGTGATTGAAGAATTCTTGAAAGGTATAGAAGTAAGTGTATTTGTTTTAACCAATGGATCAGATTATCAGATTATCGGTCATGCAAAAGATTATAAAAGAATCGGCGAAGGCGATACCGGCTTAAACACAGGTGGCATGGGCTGTGTAAGCCCTGTACCTTTTATGGATGATGTATTTATGCGCAAAGTAGAAGAACGCATTATTGTGCCAACCGTAAAAGGATTGGAACAAGAAGAACTCATCTATCATGGTTTTATTTTCTTCGGACTGATGAATGTAAATGGTGAACCTTTTGTGATTGAATACAATTGCAGAATGGGAGATCCGGAAACTGAAGTGGTAATGCCACGTTTACAAACTGATCTGGTTGCTTTATTTGCTGCGATGGATAACGGTACACTCGCTGATGCTAACATTGCTTATGATGAAAGATACTGTGCAACAGTAATGGCAGTTAGTGGCGGTTATCCGGGCGATTATGAAAAGAATAAAATCATTCATGGATTGGAACATGCTACTGCATCAAAAGAAGTCATCGTATTTCATGCAGGTACAACACAAAACGAAAACAATGTTTTAACAAATGGTGGCAGGGTTTTAGCAGTAACCGCGTACGGAAATAATATTGCGGATGCTGTGAACAAATCAAAAAATAAATTGAAAGAAATATCGTTTGAAGGAATGTATTTTCGGAGGGATATTGGGTTTGAGTTTGGGGGGAGTGAATAGTCCATAGTTAATAGTCCATAGACCATGGTTGAAAACCTTGCAAGGAAATTAAAAACTATGGACTATCGACCATGGACCATGGACTCTTCTCCAGCCCGCGAAAAATCAGTATTTTAGGCTTTGTTATTTCAAGTAATTTCATCCACCTTTGCAATCATTGACGAACAAATAAGAACTTTTTCTATACAATGGGATTATTCAACTTTTTTACGCAGGAAATAGCCATGGATCTGGGTACCGCTAATACCCTCATTATCCATAATGATGAAGTAGTGGTAAATGAGCCATCGATCGTGGCCCTGAACCGTAACAATATGAAGGAAGTACTTGCCGTAGGTAAGAAAGCCCTCATGATGCACGAGAAAACCCATGAAAGTATTCGTACGGTTCGTCCGCTGAAAGATGGTGTAATTGCCGATTTTAATGCTGCCGAGTTGATGATCAGGGAGTTGATCAAGATGATCTACCCCAAAAAACCCCTTTTCCCACCCAGTTGGAGAATGGTGATTTGTATCCCTTCCTCTATTACCGAGGTAGAAAAACGTGCCGTTCGTGATAGTGCCGAGCAGGCAGGAGCCAAAGAAGTATACATGATCCATGAACCCATGGCTGCGGCGCTGGGTATTGGCATTGATGTGGAAGAGCCTGTAGGAAATATGATCATTGATATTGGAGGTGGTACCACCGGTATTACAGTAATTGCCCTTGCAGGTATTGTGTGCGACAAGAGTATCCGTGTAGCAGGTGACGAGTTTACTGCAGATATCATGGAAGCCCTCCGTCGTTACCATAGTTTATTGATTGGTGAGCGTACCGCTGAACAGATCAAAATCAATGTAGGTGCTGCCATGAAAGACCTAGATAATCCACCGGATGATATGCCCGTAAATGGTCGCGACCTGGTAACAGGTATCCCTAAACAGATCATGGTCAGCTATCAGGAAATCGCTGAAGCATTGGATAAAAGCATTTTCAAAATTGAAGAAGCGATCCTGAAAGCGTTGGAAACCACACCACCTGAATTGGCTGCTGATATTTACCGCAGAGGTTTATACCTCACCGGCGGTGGCGCTTTGTTACGTGGACTGGATAAGCGTTTAAGTGCAAAGATCAAATTACCGGTTCATGTAGCGGATGATCCTTTGAAGAGTGTAGTACGTGGTACCGGACTGGCACTGAAAAACTATCAGCGTTTTCCATTCATTATGAGATAACACCGAAACCGGTGAATGTATCCGATCATTTTGAATGTCCTAATCAAAGTTTGCGTTGAAGAATATATTTCTTTTCATACGGCGTTATTTCACTTTCCTGAGCTTTTTACTGCTTCAGGTATTTGCCATCGTTTTATTGACCCGTTCCAGCAAAACGCATGAGGCTTTCTTTTCTGATGCAACCAGTGAATTAACCGGAAAACTCAATGAACGTTATAGTAATCTGCGCAGTTATTTTAGTCTTTCAGAAACCAATCGACAATTAGCAGAAGAGAATAATCGACTGAGAAATCTCTTGGCCAGTAATCATATCGCCCCGGATAGCACTACCATCAACTATACAGATACTACATACAGAGACTCAACCGGTCGTTATCGTAAGTTCACCTGGCTTCCTGCCAAAGTCATTGGTAATACCGTCACACTTCAAACAAATTTCCTAACCCTAGAAAGAGGCAGTAATCAAGGTGTGAAAAAAGGAATGGCAGTTATTGGACCAGAGGGAATTGTGGGAGTAGTAGTTGAAACCAGTGCCAATATCAGCAAAGTCATGAGCTTACTTCACCGCAATAGCCGTGTAAGTGCCATGCTCAAAAAAGACAATAATGCAGGTAGTATTGAATGGGATGGCAGTGATCCTTCGATCCTAACGCTTCGCAACGTTTCTAAAAGTGCGAAAGTAGTGAAGGGCGATACCGTTGTTACCAGCAATTATTCCGCGAACTTCCCTTCAAATTTGATGGTGGGAACTGTAGCATCCATTGTAGCAGACCCGTCCAGTAATTTTTATACGCTGAAAATCAAAACAGCCACCAATTTCTTTAGTATTCAATATGTTTACTTAGTAGAAAATGTCCGTTTTGCTGAACAGGTACAAATTGAAAATACCCCATTGACCAACCAATGAGTAGTCTTGTAAAAAATATTGTTCGATTTACTCTGTTCATCTTTTTACAGGTATTCATCCTCAATGAGGTTCCACCTCTGCATCGGTTCATTGTTCCCTATGTTTACTTCTTATACATACTCTGGTTGCCTTTTAATATGAACCGGGTGTTATTGATGGTCATCGCATTTATTTTTGGTCTCACACTCGATTCTTTTACCGGAACCTTAGGACTGCATGCCGCTCCGTGTGTACTGATTGCATTTATTCGCCCATTTATGCTGAGCATACTGCTACCCCAAGAAACCATTGAACAGAGCTATAGCGAACCGGGCAGTAGGAGTATGGGCTGGGCTCCTTATAGCCTCTATGTAGGCTTACTCACTTTTATCCATCATTTCTATCTTGTACTCATAGAATGGCTCCAATTCGGAGACTTCCTCTACTTCCTCGGAAAAGTGCTGGGTACCACTGCTATCAGCTTACTGATGATTTTCCTTGCAGAGCTATTGTTCCTGCGGAAAGGAAAGTATAGAACGAATGCGGCTTAGAAATCAAAAGTAAAAAGTCAAAATTCAAAAAGGGAAAAGTTTTGAATTTTGACTTTTTACTTTTGATTTTGACTTCTTCACACTTTTGCAAAATTTTTTTCGTTTGATCCATAACAAAGCGTCAAATTTGTAATACACTTCACTTTTAAGTTTAGTCCCAAGATCTATGCCTGTCTTCAACCAGAGTCGCAGCCGTGTGATACAGTTTATTTTTGCAGGTGTTTTCATTGCTATCACGGGGCAATTGATCAACCTGCAGTTGTTTTCTGGTCAGTATAAACTGGCTGCAGATAACAATGCTTTTTATCGGAAAGTCATCTATCCCGATCGCGGTATTATTTTCGACCGAAAGAAAAGAGGGATTCTGGAAAATACCATCAGTTATGATTTGGTTGTCATTCCATCAGAAGCTCGTGGTACCGATACAATGACCCTTTGTAGATTATTGAATATAGATACTGCTGCTTACAAAAAGAGGATGCGAGACCTTATCTTCAAAAATACAAGTGTAAAACCCAGCGTTTTTGAGGCCTTGCTAACCCCTGAAATGTTCGCGAAGTTGAATGAAAACATGTATCGTTTCCCCGGCTTTTCTTTGAATGAACGTTCTGTTCGCACATATCCTTACAATGTAGGAGCTGCAGTATTGGGTTATATGGCAGAAGTGGATACCGGATTTTTACGTCGGCATAAAGGAGAAGGGTATGAAATGGGGGACTACTTTGGCAGTACCGGATTGGAAAATATTTATGAGAAAGTGTTGATGGGACAAAGAGGTATCAAACGATATATACGCGATAACAAAGGTCGTTTACAAGGCTCTTGGGAGAACGGTGCATATGATACAGCCGCAGTTGCCGGAAACAATTTATACTCCAGTATTGATGTGGAGCTACAAGAACTTGGTGAAAAACTGATGCAGAATAAAGTGGGCAGTATTGTAGCGATTAATCCTAAGACTGGCGGTATATTATGTATGGTGAGTGCACCAACCTACAATCCCAACTACCTCACAGGCAACCAACGAAAAAAACACTTGGTCGATATGTTATACTTCGACCCACGACTTCCTTTGTTGAACAGAACGGTGGGCACATTCTATTCACCCGGCTCTACATTCAAAACAATGGTAGGGATTATTGGTATGAATGAAGGAGTCATTGATGATAACTTCACCGTGAGTTGCGGTGGTGCCTATTATGGTTGTGGCAGACCGATGGGATGTCATGCGGCAGGTACTTTCACTTTAAAACCTGCTATTTCAAAATCATGTAATAGTTATTTCGCTGCTACATATAGACGTATTCTCGAAAATGGTAAATATCCTAACCGTGACAGTGCATTGAGTTCATTCAATCAATATGCTTATTCATTTGGTTTGGGTAGAAGATTGGGGGTTGATTTACCATCGGAGAAAATGGGTAATATGCCTACTCCTAAATATTATCATGGCATATTTGGTAAGAATTGGCAATCCTGCAATATCATTTCCAATAGTATTGGTCAAGGTGAAATCACCACTACCCTTACCCAACTTGCGAATGTAATGGCCATCATTGCTAATAAAGGATGGTACTATACACCTCACCTGATTGATTCTATTGAAGGTGGCGATGAGTTTAGTATGTTGGATAAGTTCAAGATCAAACATAAGACCAAAGAAATTCCTGAATATGTATGGGAAGAAGTGCATGAAGGCATGCAGGGAACCATGGAATTTGGTACCGGTTTTTATGCAAAAGTTCCGGGTATCAATGTGTGTGGTAAGACAGGTACGGTGGAAAACGCGTACCGTGGTGAAAAATTAAAAGACCATGCTTTCTTTGGTGCATTTGCACCGAGAGAAAATCCACGCATCGCTATTGCTGTGATGTGTGAGAACGCGGGGTATGGTGCTACTTCCGCTGCGCCTATTGCCAGCTTATTGATTGAAAAATATTTGAAAGATTCCATCAGCGGTAATGATCGAAAAGCTAAAATTGAACAGTTGGCTAAAATGGATCTGATTCCACCTCAGATGAAAAGACAAATGGCGAAAAGAGATTCTTTGAGGCAGGCGCAACAAATGGCTGCAGCTAAAAAGGCAGCGCGTGACACTTCGGGTGTACAAGAAGCTCCTGAAGAAATGGAAACAGAAAGCACGCCTACAAAGCCAAATCCCGCAAAGACCCCTAAAAAAGACAGTGGTAGAACAGCAGCAGTTCTTCCCGAAGAATTACGCAAATCAACTACTGTAAAAAGAAAAACTGCGGCATAACATGAACAGAAGAAATCAAAATATCGTCACGCAGGGGGTTGATTATGTTGTTATTTGGTTGTATGCCATTTTAGTAGCCATTGGCATTCTTTGCATCTTCATGGTGGAGTATCGTCCTGAAACAGATTGGTTGGCTTCGTTTTTAGATGGCAAGACCAGCTATAGCAAGCAATTGATATTTGCCGGTGTATGCGCTATTGCTGCCACTTTTATTTTATTGACTGATAGCAAATTGTTCACAGCATTTGCGAATCTGTTTTATCTCTTTGGTATTCTTTTAATGATCGCAACTTTTGCAATTGGTAAAAATATCAATGGATCAAAAAGCTGGATACCATTGGCAGGTGGATTTAACCTTCAACCTGCTGAACTGTGTAAGATATTTGTATCATTGGCATTGGCGAAATACTTATCCAGACAAGAAATTGATTTTTCAAAAATTCGCTCACAATTGGTAGCAGGAGCTATCGCCTTGGCTCCGGCCGTGTTATCGATTCTACAACATGAATTAGGGCTTGCATTGGTATACACAAGTTTTGTTATTGCCATGTATCGTGAAGGCCTACCCGCACAAATTTTGATTGTTGGTTCTTCTTTTGGTGCACTGGTTGTTGCGACGCTCATTTTAGAGCCCAACGTTTTAGCAGTGATCCTTACCATGATCGCCGCCGCAGTCATTTTTGTTTTGCGCAAACAAATCAAAAAGAAAAAAGGGTTATTAACAATTATCATTACCATTTGGCTGGTTTGTGTAGGTGTTCAACGATTTGTGGTTCCTTATATCTTTAATAATGTATTGGAGTGCTATCAGAGTACACGTATCTATAGCATGGTGGGTAAAGAGTATAACTGTGAAGACAACAAGCGTGCACAGGATAAATCGACCTCTAATAAAACCGTTCGTAAACCGGATGATTACAATGTGCGACAAAGTAAAATTGCCATAGGGTCAGGTGGTTTTTTTGGTCGAGGATTTTTGAAAGGCACGCAAACCCGTGGCAAATATGTACCAGAACAACGCACCGATTTCATCTTCACATCACTGGGGGAAGCATTTGGATTCGTAGGTTGTTTTGTATTTCTATTGTTATACCTCTTCTTATTATACCGTATTGTTATGATTGCTGAGCGTCAACGTAGTACCTTCAGTAGAGTGTATGCATACAGTGTGGTGAGTATATTTTTCTTTCATATTGCCGTAAATGTGAGTATGACCATTGGTTTGTTTCCTATTGTGGGTATTCCATTGCCACTCATGAGTTACGGAGGATCGTCTTTGCTTACTTTTACAGTATTGATTTTTATTCTGCTGCGTTTAGATGCAGATAGACAAATGGTTTTACGTTAAATAGTGTAGTGTGTATGAAAATTATTCCACTTTCGGAGGGCAGTTTTACCATTGATAAAACAAAGATTTTTGTTCCATTTGATACAGAAAAAGAAGAACTGAATAATAGACCCATTGGTAGTTTATTGGTGGAGATCCAGCCATTTGTGGTGATTACTGAAAAAGATGTGATACTGCTGGATAGTGGTCTTGGTTACAATGAAGCAGATGGCACCCCACAACTATACAATAACCTGCAACGTGCAGGCATCAATCCTTCACAGGTTACAAAAGTATTGATGAGTCATTTACACAAAGACCATGCAGGTGGCGTAACCATTGATGGCAATAGTGGTCAAGATAGATTCATCGCTTTCCCTTATGCCACGTATTATGTGCAACAAAGAGAAATGGAATTTGCTTTAGGCATCGGCTCAGCATCGTATATACCGGAAGATTTCAGATTATTAGAAGAGTTTAGCCGTGTTGAATGGTTAACAGAAGATGAAGGATTCATAGATGGATATATCCGTTACCAGTTAACCGGGGCACATAGTAAATACCATCAGGTATTTTGGATCGAGGAAAACGGACAAACGATTTTTTTTGGTGGTGATGACGCTCCGCAACTACAGCAAATGAAAAGCAGGTTCGTAGCCAAATATGATTACGACGGAAAAAAATGTATGGAACTTAGAAAACAGTGGTGGGAAGAAGGTCAGAGCAAAGGGTGGACTTTCCTCTTCTATCATGATATTCAATCACCGGTTTGGGGACCATTAAAATAGTAATCCTATTCTCCGTCTTTCTTTTCTCGCATTTTACGACGTAACTCCATACGATCCTGCAACTCTTTACGAACTACGTTCATGAATTCACGTTCAGCAACCAATGCTTTGTTTACTCTTTCATCTGATACCAATACTTTTTTGAGCTCAACACGATAACGCTTACGAATATTCAATACAGCTTCTTCAAAAGCAATAATATCTTCCTTGTTATCTTGTTTTGCCTTCCGTACTTCTGCACTGTGACTATTATACAATGGCCAGAACTTTTCAGCTTCTTCGGTCGTCAAAGCAAGATGTTTGGTGAAATAAGCCACTTTTAGTATCTCAATATTCTCACGTGGCCCTCGCATTCTTTCGCCGGGAGGCTGTGCCTGAACATGACTATAGGCAATAAGTAACATTAAAAAGGAAATTGTAAAGCGTATTCTTGTTTTCATGATCAGTTATTTAATATCTACTGTTTCTGTTGATCCTGTAGATTCTTGTAAGTACTGTTTCAGTTCATCATCCGACATATCACCCAAATGATCGTTTACATCCGGTAATTCATCTATTTGTAAAGATTCTCGATCAGCCGTAGCAATCACTAATTTCTCAGCACTACTTAGATAATTCGTTAATTCATCTTCACTCAGTTTAGATATTTCATTGGAAACATCCATTTGTGCATATTGATCAGTATTAACTGATTCAATGGTTTGATTACCGTTATAAATAAAAGCTGCTGTTACCAACAAGCCTATCATTACCGCCGCCACTACAAAACGCATCCATGGGCTTTTTCTGAAAGCAGGCATCGAAATAACCTTTCCTGTATCAATTGTTGCTTTCTCTGCAATTATTGCTTGAATATCTAATTCAGGAACGGTATTGGTTTGATAAGGATTGGTTTTAGGTATCGACTGTAAGAATGGTGCTACTTCCTGTAATTCGTCACTCACTTCAGTATGTCTTACTGCTAGCAAAATAGTATCAGGAAGCTGTTCAAAATAATTTTCCGGCACTACAAATACATTGGTTTTGTCGGACAATCCAATACTGATTCGCTCCAGGATTATTTCAGATAAAGCATCAAAATAACCAACAGGTACCATATAAGGTACTGCAACCGGCCAAGCATTAGCAGCACTTACTATGCTTGTCAATTCTATTGTTATTTCTTCCCTGTTCTGCATATTCATTAGATAACTGTGGTGTTCGTAGGTTTAATATTCCAGCATAAATGCCTCAATTTTTTTTGCAGCATGGTGATAGCTTGCTTTTAAAGCCCCTTCACTTGTATCCAGTATCCGACTCATTTCTTCATAGGGCATTTCATCATAATACCGAAGATTAAAGACTACTCTTTGCTTTTCCGGTAATTGTTGGATGGCTAATTGTAATTTCCACTCCAGTTTATTGGCATCAAAATTACTGTCAGCCTTTATTTTATTACTCAATACTTCCCCTACCTCGTCCATGCTAATGGATGCTTTTCGCTTTTGCTGCTCAATAAAACTTAAACATTCATTGGTAGCAATCCGATACAACCAAGTGTACAAGCGACTGTCTTCCCGGAAGTTTTCCAACCCCTTCCAAACCTTAATGAATAGGTTCTGCAATACATCATTGGCATCTTCATGATCAACTACCATTCTCCGAATATGCCAGTATAGTTTCTCCTGGTACTTTTTAATGATACCTGTAAATCCCTGCTCTTTTGTAGCCGGCTCCCGAAACTGTTGCAGTAATACCAAATCGTCTGATTGCATGCAGGGCTATTTTACGCTAATATAAACGCTCCTACACGTTGGACTCGCGTTTTATCCAAAAGTTTAATCCATCAATAACTAACATTTGTTTTGTAAAATGTTATAAATCATTGGTTTATTGAGCGAAATCTGTTAGTTTTTAGGATAAAAATGTATATTAGGGTATGTCATCGCGTCAATATATCCAACAATTCAGGCGTAACGTAACGGATAAATATACCATTTACAACAGCCTTTTTGCTGCCCTGCCTTTTTCAGGTATTGCCAATGTAGGAGCTTTATTGCCCATTCTTTCTCAAACCTGTGAGGATGATTATAAATCAGGGAAAAATCCGGTTGAAATCATCAACGACTTTTTTTTACAGCATACACCGGTTCGTGATGAAAAAGAAAAAGTAGATCGCTTGTTCAAGTTTGTTCAATACATCGAGCGACAAGTGGTATTGTTTGATGCCATAGAAGACGCCGCATTCAATACCGTTAACAATATCGAAGGTCCGGGCAGTTTAAAAGCCCTGTACAATGAAGTAGTATTTGCGGGCAAAACACAAGCTTTAAAAAATAAATTGAAAAAATTTAGGGTTAGAGTGGTATTGACAGCCCATCCCACACAGTTTTATCCGGGTAATGTCTTGGGTATTATTCATGATATGAGCGAAGCCATTGCTAAAAATGACTTCCATACCATCAATGAATATATTCAACAATTAGGCATCACCCCTTTCTTTAATAAAAAGCAACCCACTCCCTATGATGAAGCGTTGAACCTGATGTGGTACCTGGAAAATATCTTATACCATTCTATCGGCAATATTTACAATGTTATTGAACGAGATATTTTTGATCACACTTATGACGGCGATAACCCTTTTATTGAATTAGGTTTCTGGCCGGGTGGTGATAGAGATGGTAATCCATTTGTAAATGCAGCAACCACACTCAAAGTAGCAGAAGCCTTACGCAGTTCTATCACCCTGTGTTATTACCGGGATATCCGCAAACTCAAGAGAAGGCTCACTTTCTACAATGTAGATATATTACTGCAAGAACTGGAAGCCATATTGTATGAAAATGTTTTTCGTCCAACAGAATCGGAGCCTATTCAAGCTAATACATTACTTGAAAAACTCTTCATCATCCAGCAGTTGGTGAAAGAAAAACATCATGCTTTGTTTTTACAAAGACTGAATAGTCTAATCCATAAAGTGAAAATATTCGGGACTCATTTTGCTACGATTGATATTAGACAAGATAGTCGTATTCATACCCAGGTCATTCAAAATATTCATGAAACACTGATCAACATTCGTGGCAAGGGACTATTGCCCGATGATTACAACCATCTTCCTACTGATGAAAAAATTACCGTACTCAGTTCACTGGAAGATCAGCTCGATCCAACCCTATTTGAATCTATTACGCGCGACACCCTCGAAAGTATCTATGCCATTCAAACCATTCAACACCAAAATGGTGAAGCAGGTTGTAATCGCTATGTAATCAGTAATTGTCAGAGTAGTTTGAATGTAATGGAAGTATATGCGCTTTTCAAACTATGTGGCTGGAAAGAAGAATCACTGACCGTAGATATTGTTCCGCTTTTTGAAACCATTGATGATTTGGGCCAAGCTGAACAAACCATGAATATATTGTATCAATTCCCTTTGTACGCGCATCATTTGAAGAACAGAAAAATGCAACAGACCATCATGCTGGGTTTTAGTGATGGTACAAAAGATGGTGGATACCTTCAAGCCAACTGGAGTATTTATACGGCTAAAGAAAACCTGACCGCAATTTCCAGAAAGTACAATATCAAAGCAAAATTTTTTGATGGTCGTGGTGGACCTCCATCAAGAGGCGGCGGAAAAACACATAAGTTTTATGCTTCCATGGGTTCCAATATTGAAAATGAAGAAATACAACTGACCATACAGGGACAAACGATCACATCAAATTTTGGCACCATTCAGTCCTCGCAATACAATCTTGAGCAATTGATAAGTGCCGGTATCAGTAATGAATTGTTTGCCGACTCGAGAATCCAATTATCGCAACATGACCGTTACTTAATGGAAGAATTGGGTAACATTAGTCATGCCACCTATCAACAATTTAAAACACATCCTTTATTCCTATCATACCTGCAACAATTCAGTCCATTGAACTATTACAGTAAAAGTAATATTGCCAGTAGGCCTGCTAAAAGAGGCAGTGGCGGAGCTTTACGTTTTGAAGATTTACGCGCGATTCCTTTTGTAGGCAGTTGGAGTCAGCTGAAACAAAATGTACCGGGTTTTTTTGGTGTCGGTACTGCATTAAAGAGTATGAAGGAAAAAGGTTTATGGGATGATGTAAAAGCCATGTTCAGAAATGTTTTATTCTTCCGGACCCTGATCGATAACAGCATGATGAGTATGCTCAAATCATTTTTCCCATTAACAGAATACATCAAAGAAGATCCTGAGTTTGGTGTAGTATGGCAATTGGTAAAAGACGAATTTGATCTCACCTGTAATATGGTACTGGAATTAGCAGAAGCTACTCAGCTCATGGATGATGATCAACCCGGACGAGCATCCATCCAAATGCGTGATAAAATTGTTTTGCCGCTTCTCACCATACAACAATACGCACTACACCAAATTCGAAACCATAAGGGTGATGGACCTGAGAAAGAAGTTTATGAAAAACTGATTACCCGAAGCATGTTCGGCATCATCAATGCCGGCAGAAACTCGGCCTAGAGAAATCATGAATAATGAATGTCCAATTTCGAACTTCGAAGTTGGACATTCGACATTTATTATTGATCATTCTCCTCCGTCTTTCCAGTTCCAGAGATGTAAGCAAGCATAGGTTCTATATGGGCTCCAATTAGCCGATATCTTGAGCATTCTTGTTTTCATTTTCTTTTTATCAGCTGCATTGATCTTATACAGTTTACACATGGCTTGTTGAATACCGAGATCATCTACCGCAAATACATCTTCCCTACCCAGCGTAAACATCAAAAGCATTTCAACAGTCCATTTGCCTACTCCTTTAATATCGGTGAGTAGCTCAATGACAGATTCATTATCCATCTGTAATAGTTTCTTATCTGTGATCTTGTGTTCTATACAAAATCGCGCTACATTCTGTACATAACTCACTTTAGCATTACTCAAACCAATGGCACGTAGGGTTTCAAAAGGCGTATCTAATACCTGCTGTGGTTTAGGTTCTTTACCATTGTAGAGTGCCAAAAAACGATGAAAGATCACTTTAGCTACTTTAGTACTCAACTGTTGACTCATAATACTAGCCATCAATCGTAATGGGATATTTTTATGGAGTTTTAGTGTATGAGCATCCCCAGTTAAAATAGTAGCCAGTTTGTGGTCTTTTTTGAGATGTTTGATGTATTCCATATCAGCAAGTTAGAGAATCGATTTCAACCTGAAAACTTACCTTGCAAAGAATTATGAAAAGGCATCTTCAATTCACTGCAGATGGTTCTCATACCATTCAAATCGATGAACTCAATATTACTTATCATAGTAAACATGGGGCCATCCAAGAAAGTCGACATGTTTTTATAGACGCAGGAATCAATTACCTGTATCAGGCTAAAGAGCTTAAGCAATATCAAATCTTGGAGATGGGTTTTGGTACAGGACTGAATGCACTACTCACTGCTATTTTCTCTGATCAGATGAATGTGCATGTCAACTATCATAGTGTCGAAGCTTTCCCTTTAACGGCTGAGGAGGTAGGCATGCTCAACTATGGAACGCTGTTGCAACAGATATCCGTTTTTTCACAAATCCATACAGCACCCTGGAATACAGCCACTCCTATTCATCCAAAATTTGAATTGTACAAATATCATTGTGAGTTGAATACTTTTGTAACACAGCAACAATTCGATATCATTTATTACGATGCATTTGCCCCTACTGCACAACCCGAATTATGGACAGTTGAAATTTTTGAAAAATTATTCCACTTGCTAAAACCGGAAGGCATACTGGTGACTTATTGCAGTAAAGGAGTGGTAAGAAGATCCATGGAAGCCGCTGGTTTCAGAGTCACTAAACCACAAGGTCCGCCCGGAAAAAGAGAAATGGCAAGGGCTTTCAAGGACCATTAATTTTCAGTAGCTTTCTGAAAATTATCCGCATGAGAAAGCTTCTTTTTTGTTTTCTATTTTTTCAGCTCACATTTTCATTTGCACAGAACAAAGACGAGCAAACCATCCGAAATATGCTTGATCGCCAAACCAAAGATTGGAATCGTGGCGATATTCCTGCATTCATGAAAGGTTATTGGGAAAGTGATAGTCTCATGTTCATCGGCAAAAATGGTGTTACATATGGTTATCAAACCACGTTGAACAATTACAAAAAGAATTATCCGGATGCCACAGCCATGGGGCAGTTACAATTTCAAATTCTTCAGGTAAAACCTTTGGGAAATGGTCACTACTTTGTACTAGGGAAATGGATGCTAAAAAGAACCATCGGAGACTTGAGTGGGCATTACACACTGTTATTTAAAAAGATCAAAGGAGAGTGGGTGATTGTAGCGGATCACAGTAGTTGAGTGTAATATTTTATGCAGATTTTCTACTAATACTAAAAATCAACAAAATGGTAGCAATTATTTTAGGGGTGATTATTCTCATTGTAGGTATCGTCCTCAAAAATCAGGAAAGAGAAGAGTTGCGTAAACTCGCAGGGGGTATTCGAATATTAGCCTTGATCATCATCATCGTTGGTTTTCTTACTTCTTGTATCAAACAAATAGATGCAGGTCAGATTGGTGTGAAAAGTTTGTTTGGTAAAGTATCCGATGATGTACTCACCAGTGGCTTGAATATGGTAAATCCATTGGTAGATGTAAAAACAGTGGATATCAAAACACAGAACTATACCATGAGTGGCGTTCATGATGAAAGTACTAACAGCACTTCAGGAGATGATGCCATTAAAGTATTAACGGCCGATGGATTGGAAGTAGTCATAGATCTTACAGTCTTATATCGCGTAATTGGTACCGAAGCTCCCCGTATTGTAAGAGAAACCGGACTTGATTATAAAGATAAAATTGTGCGTCCTCTCACACGTACTAAAATTCGAGACAATGCAGTTTACTTTACAGCTATTGAATTATACTCTAACAGAAGGGATGATTTTCAAAACCGTATTTTCAAAAGCATTGAAACAGATTTCAAGAAAAGAGGATTGATACTGGAACAATTGTTAGTAAGAAATATCACTTTACCTGCCAATGTAAAAACTTCTATTGAAGAAAAAATAAAAGCAGAACAGGAAGCGCAGAAAATGGAGTTCGTATTGCAAAAGGAAAAACAAGAAGCAGAAAGAAAGCGTGTAGAAGCCCAGGGTATTGCTGATTATCAGCGTATCATGAGTAGTGGATTAACCGACAAACAATTACAATACGAACAAATTCAGGTGCTGAAAGGATTGGTAACCTCCCCTAATTCAAAAGTAATTGTAATGGGTAAAGGAAATACACCCGTGATTCTGGATACAAAAGATCAGAAAAATTAAGCGGCAGTTTTTTGAGGGATTATAGCATAATATACCATCAGTCTGCGAAATAAAACATGCCCGAAGAAAACACCAATGACGGATGATAAAATGTCTAGATAATCAAAGGTTCTTCCGAAAACAGGAATTAGTTGCAGGTATTCATTGATGACTACCAGTAATAAACCAAAGCAGCAGGTAATGTTCAAATCTCGATCATTCTCTAGTCTGAAAAAGCGTTGAAAGAACCAACAAGCCCCGAAAGGCAATAAAAAAGAGCCGATCAAATTAGGAGCCAACCCGATTAATGGTTTGAAAGCCGGATCAATATGTACGAAGGGACGTACCAGAAATTTGATCGTCCAGATCACCAGTGTACCAATGATCATGATCTGTTTGGATATTCGTTTTAAGGGCATTCCGTTCGGTTTCAATGATGAAAATAAGAAAATAGCGATGTAATTCACTACATCGCTATTTTTTATGCAACGAATGAATCTAATAAAAATTACTCTTCGAAATTCAATGGCTTACTCCAAAGACGAATAATATACCACAAATAGGCAGTGAGACTAGCTACAAAAAAGCAGTAAAAAAGAACATTTCCTAACTTGATTTTCTCATGTATAAACGCATAATCATACATGATTCCAAAAGTAGAATTGAGAGCCAGCCATAAAAGACCCAGTGAAAGGGTATTCACGATTCTCAGTAGATATTTTCTTACGGCAGGTTCCAAAATGCATCTTTTGTAAACTAACTACAACTGCGGTACCCGATTGTTCTACGTAATCTAAATTATTTCGCGAAAGCATCCCATTAATCCATGCTTTGATTACTGGCTGCAGCAATCTTCAACAACCGATCGAATTGCGCCGGTGTAAGGTCATTGTAAAAATAATAAATAGGATTCACCGGATTTCCATAACGATGTACTTCATAATGACAATGCGGACCGGAGCTCTTTCCAGTATTCCCAACATACCCAATTACTTCCCCACGTTTTACTCTTTGTCCAACCCTTGCTTTGATACGGAACATGTGTCCATATAAAGTTTCATAACTATTTCCATGATTGATCACCACCCGGTTACCAAATCCACCGGTATTAAAGCCTGCATCGGTTACCACGCCATCTGCTGTTGCATAAATAGGTGTACCGTGAGGGGCTGTAAAATCCATACCCAAATGCGCTCTTCTGTCTTTATAAATAGGGTCAATACGATACCCATAGCCTGACGCAATACGGGTAAGGTTTTTATTGCTGATAGGTTGAATGGCCGGAATCGATGCCAAGAATTTCTCCTTATTCTTTACCATCTGTGTGATCTCGTCAAATGACCGTTGCTGATAAGCCATTCGAAGCGATAGATTATTCAGTTGTGCCGTCATGTTTTTGATCAGCTCAGTAGACCCCATGGTCTGTAACAATTGTATCTCTTTTCGCTTCTCCATTTCACGAATACGGGCACTATCCGGAATAGGCTTGGATTCAAAAATGGAGCGATACACTTCATTATCCCGATTGGCCAATTCATCCATTTGAAGGGTTAATTGTTTCAGCCTTTCCTCCAATACACCATAATTCTGCCTTAGATCTTCATTCTGCTGGCGCAGGAGTTTTTCTTTCGGAGAATCAATATAACGGAAGGCGATGGCAAAAATGATCATACCGGTTACAATAGAAGCAGCAATAAAACCAAATAATTGCAATAACCGAACCCTGAGCGGGGTTTCCAGCTTCTCATACCGGAGTGTATGGGTATTGTAATAATATTTGATCTTCTTCATATGTTGGGGGGCGCCGCCATGAACGGCACAAAAAACGCATGTTTTGGGTATTTTTTGCTCTGGTTGAAGGTAAAGCCTTGAAATCTTACTGCTTTCCAAGAAAGGTCAATTCCTTACCTTTGATGCCCTTTAAAAGCGCTCAAAGATAGCTTCTGAGCAACTAAAATACAGTTTTTAAAATATATACCCAGATGATGACCAGCGCCGAGATCAGAAAGAAGTTTCTGGATTTTTTTGCCTCTAAGCA
This sequence comes from Sediminibacterium sp., assembly GCF_051861365.1. Taxonomy (NCBI): domain Bacteria; kingdom Pseudomonadati; phylum Bacteroidota; class Chitinophagia; order Chitinophagales; family Chitinophagaceae; genus Sediminibacterium; species Sediminibacterium sp. The sequence continues at coordinate 113,878 of NZ_JBHYCW010000001.1, forward strand.
GCACCATATCGTGCCTTCTGCGCCAATTGTGGTAAAGAATGACCCTACCCTCCTATTTACCAATGCAGGGATGAACCAGTTCAAAGACTATTTTCTGGGCAATAAACAAGCCGCTTCTCCAAGAATTGCAGATACACAAAAATGTTTGCGTGTAAGTGGTAAACACAATGATCTGGAAGAAGTAGGCGTGGACACTTATCATCATACGATGTTTGAAATGCTGGGCAATTGGAGTTTTGGCGACCCTGCCCGTCCGGCAGGCGGGTACTTTAAAGCAGAAGCCATTGCCTGGAGTTGGGAATTATTGACTGAAGTCTACAAATTAGATAAAGACCGCTTATACGTCACCATTTTTGAAGGTGATGATAAAGAGGGAATCCCACGTGATGAAGAAGCTTTTCAAGAATGGAAAAAAGTAATTCCCCAAGACCGAATTCTACTCGGAAATAAGAAAGATAATTTCTGGGAAATGGGTGATACAGGTCCCTGTGGACCTTGTACTGAAATCCATGTGGATTGTAGAACGTCAGCAGAAAGGAAAGCAGTGGATGGGAAAACGCTGGTAAACAACGATCATCCGCAGGTGATTGAAATCTGGAATAATGTATTCATTCAATTCAACCGCTTAAAAGATGGAAGTCTGGAATCATTACCTGCCAAGCATGTTGATACCGGAATGGGTTTTGAAAGATTGGTACGTGTGATCCAAGGAAAGCAGAGTAACTATGATACAGATGTTTTTACCGGAACCATTGCAGCAGTTGAAAGCATCACAGGAAAAAAATATGATTACAGCGATAGCAAACAGGCGATAGCTTTTCGTGTACTGGCTGATCATATCCGTGCCATTTCTTTTACAATTGCTGACGGACAGCTTCCTTCGAATACCGGAGCCGGATATGTGATCAGAAGAATTTTAAGAAGAGCCGTTCGTTATTATTATTCTTATCTTGATTATAAGCAACCGTTATTACACCAACTGGTTCCTGTAATTGCTCAACAGTTTGCAACGGTATTTCCGGAATTACAGCAGCAACTGGACTTTGTTAGTAAGGTAGTGAAGGAAGAAGAAGACGCATTCCTCCGCACATTAGATAAAGGATTGAAGCGAATTGATGATATTATTCATTCAGCTAGTAATAAAACAATTCAGGGCAAAGCTGCTTTTGAGTTGTTTGATACGTATGGCTTCCCGTTGGATCTAACAAGATTGATCGCTACAGAAAATAATCTGACTGTTGATGAAAAAGGATTTGAAGCAGAAATGCAACAACAGAAAGACAGAAGTCGCGCTGCTACTGCTGTTGATACAGAAGATTGGATCACTTTAAAAGAAACTACCAACAATAGCTTTGTCGGATATACCACACTAGAAACCAATACCCTCGTTACTCGATACAGAAAAGTAAAAGCCAAGGGAAAAGAAGCCTATCAACTGGTATTGGAAAACACACCTTTTTATGCTGAAAGTGGTGGACAAACAGGAGATCAAGGCACACTTGATTTTAATGGTGAATCTATTCCAGTGATAGATACTAAGAAAGAGAACAATTTAATTATTCATTTCTGCGAGCAATTGCCTTCTAGTATGAATGGCCCTGTAGTTGCGAAAGTGGATGCAAGCAGAAGACAATCTACTGCCATTCATCATAGTGCTACGCACTTGTTACATGCGGCACTCAGACAAGTGTTAGGAGTCCATGTAGCACAGAAAGGAAGTTTGGTCAATGATACACAATTGCGTTTTGACTTCTCACACTTTGCTAAAGTAACAGACGAGGAAATTAATCAAATTGAAAAAATCGTTAACCAAAAAATCAGAGAAAATATTCCGGTGGTCATTAAAGAAATGGCTAAAGATGATGCTGTACAATTAGGCGCCATGGCATTATTTGGTGAGAAGTATGGCGATGTGGTAAGAGTAGTCATTATTGACCCCGCATACTCTATTGAATTGTGTGGTGGTACACATGTTGGTGCAACTGGAGAATTGGGCATTTTCAAAATCAAATCAGAATCAGCCGTAGCTGCGGGTGTAAGACGTATTGAAGCAGTGAGTGGGACTACTGCAGAAGCCTATATTGATGAACAACTCAATCAACTGACAGCAGTACGTGAAGCATTGAAAAATCCAAAAGAGATTATCAAATCAGTAGAGAACTTATTTGCGGAAAATAACGAATTAAAAAAGAAAGTTGAAAGTTTAGAAGCCAAGCAAATTCAAATTCTCAAGCAAGAATTATTAAGTAAATCTGAAACCATCAATGGTGTTACTTTTATTGGTGCTGTAACAGAACTGAGTAGTGCTGACGCCCTTAAGAAATTATGCTTCGATTTGAAAAATGATCTTACTACTTATTTGGTAGCACTGGCTGTCAATGCAGACGGGAAAGCCAATGTAGCAGTGATGGTATCCGAAGATCTGGTCAACGAAAAAGGACTCGAAGCACCAAAAATTATCAAAGAACATATTGCAGGTCTGATCAAAGGCGGCGGCGGCGGACAAAAAACCCTGGCCACTGCCGGCGGACAAGACGCCAGTAATCTGGTACAGGTGGTGGAGAAGGTCAGGTCGCTGCTTTAGAAGTCCATGGTCGATAGTCCATAGTCCATGGCAGGACATCGGTCTTCCCAATAGACTATGGACCATAAATCATAAGCCAATCCATTAACCTTATTTAACATTTCCGAAAACCTTCGTAAATAAAATTTTACTGTACATTTGACTACCAAACATTTCGTACACTAAAATTTTATGATTATGTATTGCAAATGGATCGCCGCATTATTACTCACTGCAGGAATGACTGCATCGGCACAAACCACAGATAAAAAGCAACGTGAAGAAGAGGTAAAAGAAAAAAGACAAAAAACAACCATTGTTGTTGATGGTGACAGGGTTATTGTGAATGGAAAGGATGTAAAAGATATGTCTCCGGAAGAAAAAGAGAAACTAGGCGATATGAGATTGAGAATAGCCCCTTCTGTACGCATAAGAAGTCCACGTAATGCTGATGGATTCTTTGATCTGGATGAAATAAGAATCAAGAACCCGGAAGGAACGCCTCGTGCTTTTTTGGGTGTGATGAGCGAGAAAAATGAAAAAGGGGCTAAAATCACTTCTGTTACCAAAGAGAGTGCTGCTGCTAAGGCAGGACTACAGAAAGACGATATCATTACCAAAGTGAACGACGCCACTATTACAGATAGTGAAGATCTGTTTGAAACCATCCGCAAATTCAAGCCTGAAGATAAAGTGACTGTTTCTTACTTACGTGATGGTCAATTAAAAACAACCACCGCAGTGCTTGGTAAGACCATGGAGATGGACTTCGATTTTAATTTTGATGATCGTTTTGGACGCGGCTTTAACTTCAACATGCCTGAATTAAGAGGCCTGGAAAATTTTAACTGGAATTACTCACGTAAGCCCAGATTGGGGGTTGAAATTCAGGATACTGAAGACAGCAAAGGGGTAAAAGTTATACAGGTTGAAAATGAAATGCCGGCTCAAAAAGCAGGAATTCAAGAAAATGATAACATTACTAGTATCAACGATAAAGCAGTAAACTCAGTAGATGAAATCAAAGCGGCCCTGAAGGAATTGAAAGAAGGTGATCTGATCAAAGCAACTATCATTCGCTCCGGAAAAACACAAACATTGGAAATTAAAATTCCTAAAAAGTTAAAAACAGCAGATCTCTGAACCATTAGGTCTAAGCTAATGTTATAAATATCTCATGTGCATTGTAAGACCGCGTCACCTTGCGTTTGTAAGGGTTGTCGCGGTTTTTTTTATTTGTATATTTAATAAAAACATGATTATGAGATTTCTTATACTGATTGCTTTTATCTGTTTAAGTCTTCAAAATTTCGCTCAGATATATCGAACCAAAGAGCCGCTGGTGCATACCTATTCTATTGTTGCCAGAGATGAGCAAACCGGGGAAATGGCTGTGGGCGTGCAAAGCCACTGGTTCAGTGTAGGTACTTCAGTTCCTTGGGCCGAAGCCGGTGTTGGAGCAGTAGCTACCCAGTCTTTTGTTGACAAATCTTATGGGCCGAAAGCATTGGCCTTGTTAAAAACGGGATTATCAGCACAACAGGTTCTTGACAAACTAGTGGCCGATGATCCGGGCAGAGATGTCAGACAAGTATCGATTATTGATAGTAAAGGAAATGTGGCCACACATACCGGTAAGAATTGTATACAAGTAGCCAGTCATATCAAAGGGAATAATTACAGCGTACAAAGTAATATGATGCTGGGCGATCAAGTAGATGAATATATGTCTGAGGCATTTGAAAAAAGTAAAAGCAAACCATTGGCAGAAAGGGTATTACTGGCATTGGAAGCTGCGCAAAAAGCAGGAGGCGATATTCGAGGTATGCAGGCTGCTGCGATTATTGTTGTTCCAGGCAAGATCACCGAAGCCTGGAATAATAAAACAGTGGATATCCGTGTAGATGATGCCCCGGAACCATTAAAAGAATTACGCCGCATTTATACCGTACATCTTGCATATCAACACATGAATGATGGAGACCTCGCTGTGGAGAAAAACGATATGGCAAAAGCCATGGCTGAGTACAAAGCAGCCATGGAATTATTCCCCGATAATCTGGAAATGCAATTCTGGACGGCCATTACGCTGGCGAATAACAAAGAGGTAGACAAGGCCCTGCCGATGTTAAAGAAGATTTATGATCAAGATAAAAACTGGAAAGAACTCACCAGACGATTACCAGCAGTGAATTTATTGACGGTGTCTGAAACAGACCTAAAGCGAATACTTTCCTTATAATTATCTCATAAAACCATGATAAACATCCATTAGCTGAATAATCAGCAGTATTTTTGTAGTTCATGTCATTGCAGGAAAAATATGAGGCGGTTATTGGACTGGAAGTTCATGCTCAATTGGCTACACTAAGCAAATTATTTTGTGGAGATAGTACTGCATTTGGAGCCGAACCCAATACTCAGGTGAGTCCAATTACTTTAGGTCATCCGGGTACACTTCCTAAAACCAATCAAAAAGCAGTTGAATATGCTATCAAAATGGGATTGGCCTGTCATTGTGAAATTGAGCAGTATAATTATTTTGCCAGAAAGAATTACTTCTACCCTGATCTTCCCAAGGGATATCAAATATCGCAACATACGACTCCGATTTGCAAAGGCGGGTATGTAACCATTCATACTTCTACGGGTAGCAAAGATGTACAACTGAATAGAATTCATTTAGAAGAGGATGCGGGTAAAAGCATCCATGACTTGGATGAAAACAATACCTGTATCGATCTGAACAGAGCCGGTACCCCACTGATTGAAATTGTTACTGAGCCGGATATGCATAGTGCGGAAGAAGCCTGGCACTATGTTACCGAAATTCGGAAACTTGTACAATGGTTGGGTATTTGTGATGGCAATATGGAAGAAGGTAGTTTGCGTTGTGATGCCAATATTTCTGTTCGATTAAGAGGAACCACAACGCTGGGCACTAAAGTAGAAGTTAAAAACCTGAACTCCATACGCAATGTCAAAAAAGCGATTGAGTTTGAGATCGAAAGAATCGTTCAGTTATTGGAGAAGGGTGAAGCTGTAAAACAACAAACCAGAAGTTTTGATGCATCGAATGATACCACTTTTGCGATCCGTGATAAAGAAGAAGCCAATGACTATCGCTACTTCCCCGATCCCGACCTCGCTCCTTTTCATTTGACTGAAACTTTTATTGCTGGTATCAAAGAAAGTTTGCCAGAATTACCCGCCGAACTGGAAGCCAGGTTAATAGCTACTTACGGATTGAATGCATATGATGCAGGGCAACTTTGTGATTCCATACCTACCGCTCAATACTTTGAAGTGGTGGCAAAGCATACCAACCATTACAAAGCCATTGCTAACTGGATACTTGGACCTATCAGACAATACCTTAATGAACAGCAAAAAGATTTTACAGCACTTACATTGAAGCCTGCTAGTCTTTCAGCTTTGATAGAACTGGTACAAAGCAGTAAGGTTAGCTTCTCTGTAGCGTCTTCAAAACTACTACCCTTGTTATTAGAGAAAGATGTTGATCCCTTACAACTGGCTACTGATATGAATTTGATCATGGTGAATGATGGAAACTTGTTAGAACAATGGGTAGAGGAGGCCATAACTGCCATGCCGGACAAAGTAACGGAGTATAAAAAAGGTAAAAAAGGTTTAATCGGTTTATTTGTAGGTGAAGTGAAGAAAAGAAGTAAGGGGCAAGCAGATCCCAAATTAGTAACAGTATTATTAGAACAAAAACTCAATCAATAAATATACATACATGAAACCATTGGTATACATCGCAGCTGTTATTGCATTATTGAGCAGTTGTCAGGAAAAAAAATATGGTGCTTTTACCGTAAGTGGTAAGATCATCAATGCACCCTCCAAAAAAATATTTTTACAGGAATTACCTTATGGTGGCGAACAACCCGTTATCTTGGATTCCACCACTTTAAAAGATAATGGCAGTTTTGAATTAAGAGCGGTTGGCAAGGAAGAAGCATTATATAGATTGGTGATTGAAAATGGTCCGGATGTTTTACTCGTAAATGATGGTAAAAGTATTCGTGTTAATGTTGATGTCAACAATTACAGGGCTTATACCGTTGAAGGCTCAGATGCCAGTAACAGTTTGCATAAACTTTTCGAAGACTTTCGTGTGAAAGACTCTTTGTTGTATTTAACATTTACGAAAGTGGACAGCATGCAGCAAAATGAAGGAAACGACAGTTTGCTAACAATAGAAAGAGACAAGCGTGATCGCCAATTAAAAGATATCAACAAGCTGGTGACCGATTTTGTCAATGCCTCAGAAAGCCCTGCTGCCAGGTACTATGCTATAGGAATGGGTTCCCGCACCATGCAACCTGAGGAACTGAAAGTTTTGGCTGATGCATCAGCAGACAAGTTCAAAGAACATAGTGGATTAGCCAAGCTTAAAAGTTTGATGACAGTAAGTACACAACCGCCTCCATCCAACAGCTTATTGAATCAGCCAGCACCGGAGATCAGTTTACCTGACACAGATGGAAAGATGTTTTCATTAAGTAGTTTAAAGGGCAAATATGTGTTGGTTGATTTTTGGGCGAGTTGGTGTATGCCTTGCAGAAAAGAAAATCCAAATGTCGTAGCTGCTTACAATAAGTTCAAGGATAAGAACTTTACCATTTTGGGTGTTTCATTAGATCAGGATAAAGAAGCTTGGTTAGAAGCCATTGCAAAAGATAAATTAACCTGGAAGCATATCAGTGATCTAAAATATTGGGAAAGCGTGGTAGTGCCTATGTATAAAATTGAAGGTATCCCATTCAACGTTTTGTTAGATCCAACCGGAAAAATCGTTGCAACGGATTTGAGAGGTGATGATTTAGAAAAAACATTAGCGAAAATGCTTAAATAGTAGGTTAGAGATAATTAGAAAGATGGGACTTTATGATTGATTATAATTTCATCGTCCATCATAAAAATCTGCGTCCCATCAAACAGCTTTGATAAACTAATCATACAAAGACAGAGATTAGCTACAAACAAAGGAGGAAGTCTCAAAAGTAAAAAGAAGGCTTTGAGAATCGCCTAAATGAAAACTTTCTCCATCAGGTACCCGAATAAAAAGAGGCTGTATCGTACTTTTGATACAGCCTCTTTTTATTATTCTTCAAAGAATCAAATTAATAACCAGGATTTTGTTTGAATCCTTTATTAAAATTGATTTCTGAGCTTGGGAAAGGCAGCTGGAATCTGTGGTTACCAGCTGGTAAACTTGTGAAGATATACTTCACACCTGTTCCATCAGCGCGGTCTCCAAAGTTTGCATCACGTTGAACAGGTTGATTTCTTCTTTTTAAATCCCAGAATCTATCACCTTCAAATGCCAATTCCAATCTTCTTTCTTTCAGAATTTCATCGCCTAATGCTGTTCCTGTTAATGCAAGTGGTGTACTTGAACTATAACGATTTGCACGCAGCAAATTCAGGTCTGCCAAAGCTTGTACATCATTACCAGAACGCTGATATGCTTCTGCTCTATTGAGTAACACTTCAGCAGTACGCAATACTTTATGATCAACAACACCTGCTACCTGACCGGGACGTCCTGCATATTTGATAATATGATTCTGAAGAACACCGTTATACAAGCTGGTTTGAATGTATGCAGTTGTTCTAATATCAGAAGGCTGGTACAATTGACGAAGGTTGTACTCACATACATATTCTGAACGAATCAATCCGCCCACAGTTTGATAATAATTTACACCCTGTGCATTAATATTATCTAAAGTAGTATTTACAACTTTAAATAACACACCGTTATTTGTTTGATCAGTCCAGATAAGAGAAAAATCTGTACGAGAAGGTAAAACTGGAGTTGTGCCTAATGCTGCATTAGAAGCAGCGATACAGTTGGTGAAATCTCCCATGTAAAGATACAATCTTGACAATAAACCGTTAACAGCAGCCTTATTCAATCTACCTACCCCATTGGTGGTGTTAATCAATGGCAGAGCTGTAGTTAGATCTGTTACAAGTTTTTGATAAAACCCACGAACAGGCTCTTTAGTAGGTAATTGTTTTGCATCAGTAGATGTAATATAAGCCATTGTTGAATCAGCAGCAGTAGCATTTTCAAATGTTTTGCTGAAGGTTCTTGCCATATCAAAATAAACCAATGCTCTCACTGCCAATGCTTCACCTCTAACGTTGTCTTTAAAAACACCAGCTGGAAATTTTTCGATGTTTTCAAGAATGGCATTAGCGCGTCTTGCGATAACGTATCCATTGGAAAAGAATCCAACTGTAGCGTCACCATTATAACGCCAGTCACCAAAAACAGTTAGTGTTTGACGACCAAGGCTACTAATAATCAAGTTGTCAGCCATAACATCCGCAAGGATGTTCCAAGTACCGTTAACATAGTTATTATTGCGCAACCCGGTATACATACCCAAAACTGCCAGGTTAACATCAGTTTCCGTATTAAAAGCCTGAGAGGTCTCAATTTGGTTAAACGGACTAAGCTCAAGCTCCTTTTTACTACAAGAAGCAAGTAACGCTACTGTAGATAATGCAAATAATATTTTTTTCATCTTATAGAAATTTTGGGTTAAAACTTAACATCAACACCTACTGTGATAGTTCTTGTGTTAGGATAAGCATACAGTGAAAGCACCCCTGGTTGAACCGGTGTACCAGATTCTCTGTTAGCAAGACCCACTTCAGGAATACCACGGAACTTAGTACCAATGAAAAGGTTTGTTCCTTGTACATAGAATCTCAAACCTGCAAGTTTCAATGATCTAGCCAAATCTGAAGGCAGTGTATATCCAATCATCAAATCTCTCAGCGAAATGTAATCACCTTTTTCAAGGAATCTGTCAGTAGTCAGATTTTGCTTCTGACCAGCTTCAGTGATATTAGGTAATGATGCGTTATCACCTGGTCTTCTCCAATATTTACCAGCATCTGTATATTGAGGGCGGAAACCAACTGAAGCATTACCACCATCAGCCAGATTATTCTGGTACATAGCATTGTAAATGTAGTTACCTCCTGAATAGTAGAACTGAAGAGAAAAATCAAAGTTCTTATAGGTTAAGTTAGAATTGATATTTCCAAAATATTTAGCCAATGGAGATTTATCTCTTAACAACACAGCATTGTTCAGAGAGTATGTTTCAGTAACTGAACCATCAACTGCGAAGTACTGGTTTCTTCCGTTTGCAGGATTCACACCAGCCCATCTCACCATGTAGTAAGTATTCAATGGTTGACCAATTACTAGACGAGTATTGTTTGAAGATGGAACATTATCTGAAATCAGACTATTTACATTGTTCTTATTATTGCTGTATGCTACCGTTACACTCCATTTCAAATCTTTCTTACGAATAATCTCGCCGGTAAGAGAAACCTCAATACCCTTGTTAGTCAAACTACCGATATTACTTAAAATAGAAGAGAAACCAGTTGCCTGACTCACAGGTTGAGGATAAAGAAGGTCGTTGGTTTTTCTATTGTAGTAATCTAAAGTACCGGTAATTCTGTTTTCAAATAAACCGAAGTCAATTCCGATATCCCAGTTGGTATTTTTTTCCCAGGTTAAATCAGGGTTTGCAATCTGAGTAGGTACTGCAGCAGGTAAGTTGTTGTACGCTACGTTAAGCGCATAAGTTCCAAGAGAACCATAAAACTGGTTAGGAACGTTACCCGCAGTACCATAAGATGCTCGAACTTTTAAGTCTGACAGGAAGTTGACATTATCCATGAACTTTTCGTTCTTGGCATTCCACCAAGCACTGGCAGCCCAAAAGTTAGCAAAACGATTGTTAGCACCAAAACGAGAAGATCCATCTCTTCTTACACTCAACTTAACTCCATATTTTTTATCAAAGTCATACCCAACTGATGAAAAATAAGAAATGATTGACCACTGGCTTCTGCTGGTAGTAGCTGTTTGAGCAGTAGCAGCATTATCCAATGTGTTCACAGAAGCTGTAGGAAAACCTCTTGCCGCTAATGTATAAGAATAGAAATTTCTCTTGGTGAATTCTTGCCCCAAAAGCACATTCACATTATGCTTTGAACCGAATGACTGAATCCAATTGGCAGTATTGGTAATTACATATTGAAAATCATTATTACCACCATCACTTTTTTGGTTAAAGCCCAAAATTGCTGCTAAGTTAGAACCTGGCTGTAAATAGCTTTCAGAAATATTAGTATTGTAGTTAAGAGCAGCTACTGATTTAAGCGTAATATTCTTATTCACTTTTCCTTCAAGAAATCCTGTAGCAAAAGTAGAAAGGTTATTGTTGAAGAAAGTATTCCTATCCTGTCCTTCTAATGCAGAGAAACCTTGCATAGTAAGATTATAAGATCCATTTGGTAAAAATACCGGCTCATATGGATTGGTTAAGAAGTACGCTGTCCATGGAGCTTGAGAGTTAAATAATTCACGTGTTTGGTATTCTTTTGCATAGGCAGTAGACACATTAATACCCGTAGTTAACCAGCTTGTCGCTTTGTACTCTGCGTTTAAACGGGCACCGATTCTGTTTCGAAAGCTTTTGTAAACAATACCATCTTCATCAAAAGTATTCACTGAAAAATAGTATTTCATTTTTTCAGTTGCACCGCTGATAGATACTTCATGAGAACTTGTTTTACCTGGCTGTAAATAATAATCAAGCCAGTTAGAAGGAGCCCTGCTGACCATCAAATCCCAAAGACCTTGACGTTGAGCGTCTGTGATATTAGCAAGTGTAGCATTCGTCGGAAAAGCGCTACCTCTTCTATTAACAATCATTGAATCAATGATTGGGTTTGTAAGACCTACTTCATACTCCCATTTCAGTTTTTCAGCGGCAGACATGAAGCTTACATTTTTCAACTCTTGCAGAGAAACAAAACCTCTTTGATAAGAATATCTTACTTGAGGTGCACCAGGCTTACCATTTTTGGTAGTAACTACGATTACACCATTAGAAGCTCTTGAACCGTAAATAGCGGCCGAAGACGCATCTTTCAAAACAGAGATGGTTTCAATATCATTAGGGTTCAATAATGAAAAAGCTGTACTAGTTACAGCGATTCCATCAATCATAATCAAGGGTTCATTAGACGCATTGATAGAACCTGTACCTCTGATACGCAGGAAACCTGCAGCACCAGGCTGACCACTTGCACCTACTACTTGTAACCCAGGAGCTTTACCTTGTAAAATTTGAGTAAAGTTCTGCATTGGTCTTTGAGCAATTTCTTTAGCACTAATTACAGATGTTGCACCATTCAGGTCTTTACGCTTAATTGCTTGATAACCTACAACTACTACTTCATCCAAACTTTTATCAGCCGGAGCCATACGAATACTATATTCATTTTGGCTACTAATTCTCAATTCTTGAGTGAGCTGACCTACAGAAGAGATGACTAAAACTTTAACGTCAGCACCAACGCTAAATCTAAAATTACCAGATTCATCCGTCAATGAACCGGTCTTTGTTCCACGAGCAGTGATAGATGCTCCCGGAATTGGCTTCCCATCGGCGTCAACTACTTTACCAGTAATCGTCCGATTTTGTGCGTCCGCTTGCGTATAGGCAAACGTTAGCACAAGAAAAAACATGGCTAATTTTCTCATATTTCAGTTTTTAAAGTAAAAATGCGTGACGCAATTTAAGTTAAAGAAAACATAAATGCGCATGAATAGACATATGATTATTTGAAAAAGCTGCTCATTTCACCGATTTAGTGATTTCGTTTTCAGGAAATTAAAAATAAAACGTTGATTATCAATATGATAAAATTAGTTTTCTAATCTTACTTCAATCTTAAAAATAAAAATGGCCAGCATTTTTTTGCTGACCATTTTTTCACTGTTAAAGAAATTAGAACTTATTTAGAGCGGATTTTGAACAATCGCTTTGTTGGCATTCATTTCATCTTGTGGGAACAAGAACTCCCATTGTATATCACCTGTAGGTATTGTTGTAACCTGCGTTAGAGCAACAAGGTGATTGGGTATTCCGGCGCGAGACATCGGCAGGTTTAAACGCTTTAGATCTGTAAAACGGAAACCTTCACCCCACAATTCGATACGTCTGTTAAAAAGAATCTCATCAATTAAGGCCTGACCGGTAGCTGTTGATTGTGTATAAGAAGCATTTCTGTTACGTACCAGCGTGAATAATGCTGTTTGTGCGGCAAGATTTTGTCCTTGTCTGGCTCTTGCTTCTGCTTCTATCAGGTACATTTCAGCAGCACGCATGTAAGGTACATCTCCTACACTGAGTGAGCTGCTCTTAGCCAAGAATTTTTTATTCTGGTAAGGCACTCTTGCACCGCCCGGTGGTACAGGAACGGTAGCTCCTGTACGATCCCAGCACTGCTTACGGATATCTGTTGCAGGTATTGCATCCCATAGATTAGCATTGATCGCTCTGGGCTGGGTACGCAAAACAGTCGAGTTAAAATTCGCAGAGATATACGCAAAATAGGAAAAGAAGAATGTGTTGTGGTCATCAATTTGACGACTACCCCATATCCATTCCGGATTGGAAATATCATTGAAACCGCTCAAATACTGTGCATTACTCATCAGCGTAAATCCATTTCTGGCAGCAATAGCACTGGTAGCAGCCAATTCCCAATTTTGCTGTGTTAACGCCACGCGTGCTTTGATACCATGCACCACATTCACATTGAAATTTGACTTAGCAGCCGTACCTGCACGTGTATAACCGGTCAGTAGGGTCAAGGCTTCATCAAGGTCTTTATTGATTTGTGTATATACTTCTTCTACAGTAGCACGGGGTTGTCCTTCCAGTGTATTTGTTAATAGCAAGGGAACACCCGGCTGCGTATTTGGCGCACCAGCCACATATCTTTTACCCCACAATTGTACCAACTGAAAATGAGCCCAACCTCGATACGCCAGTGCTTGTCCTTTTACTATTTTTTTATCGGCATCAGGTCCGGGTACACCATCAATATTATTGATCAGTACATTGGCATTTGAAATGAGTCTGTAATAGAAACGATATAAATAACGCAAGTCACCTGCATTGACATTTCTATGTGTTTGCCAGCGCATCCAGCCAATTAAACCTGTACTTCCATTGGCAAGTGGATACACAATATCCTCTCCCATTAAATCTCTGAAAATATTATTGGACCCTTCACCGGCTTGTCCTTGTGCATCATATTGCACATACATGATTCGGTGAATTCCATTGAGGGCAGCAATAGCATTACTGGTACTGGCTAATGCATCAGCAGCTGCTACTGATGTAGTGGGATACGTATCTAAAAATTCTTTTTTACAAGAACTGAAAGCAAGTGTTACCAGTGCCAGAGATGATAAGATATATTTTTTCATAACTGTCTGTTTATAGGTTTAAGGTAAATCCAAGTGTGAATACTCTTGATGGCGGATAAGCATTAGATGTAACACCACTGAATGCCTGCTGATTATTCATACCCTTTCTCTTTGAGAAAAATGCAACGTTCTCTACTGTTGCAAAAACCTGAGCATTGTTTGCTTTGATTTTTGAGATGAGTGACTTAGGCAATGTATAAGTCAAATTGATGTTTCTGATATTCAAATAAGAGGCATCAATTAACCATCTTGAAGAAGCAGCGTTGAAATCAGCTGTTCTGCCCGCATCTAAACGCGGAACATCCGTAATATCGCCAGGCTTTTGCCATCTTTTCAGAATATCAGTATGCACTGCTGCGCCATAAGTTCCTGATGACATCAGACCTGCATATAAACCATCATAGGTTTTACCGCCAATCTGGAAAGTAAATAATGCACTCAGCGTAAAGTTCTTATAGGTAATTGATTGCGTGAAACTACCGTAGAGATCCGGAATGGTAGTTCCCAAATTGGCAAACTTACCGTTCGCAATAGCAGTGGTTACTGTATCAACACCACCTGATTTGTTATTGATAAGCCTCACTGTTGGTCCAGGTGCAGTATTCTCAGCAACATACAATGCAGCGCCATCAGTTGGGTCTACTCCATAATAACTACGTAACCAATAGTCAAAAATAGAATTACCTACTGCATATTTTTTGGTTCCGGTAATAAACTCAGGAACACTCTCTGGCATCTTGGTAATTTTATTGGTAACGGTAGACAGGTTTACCCCCATATTCCAGATCAGGTTTTTATTCTTGATGATATCTCCAGTTAATTGCAATTCCAATCCACGATTATACATGGTAGCGGTATTTTGATTCACTGTTAGAGCGCCACTTGATAGTGGTTGCGGTACTGCAAACAACAGGTCAGTAGAATTTCTGTTATAGTACTCAAATGAACCGTTGATACGACCTTTGAATAATGAAAAGTCTACTCCTATATCAAGCTGCTTATTGGTTTCCCAAGTCAACTCTCGGTTCAGGAATGCAGTCTGACTTTGCACAATACCCGGCTCATTAGCATTGTTGGCAAATGCATATAAACCTTGGTAAGCATAAAAACCAATACCATCAGCAACACCTACTACACCGTAAGAACCTCTTAATTTCAAGAGATTGACCCATGAAACATTTTTCATGAAATCTTCTTTATCCAAATTCCATCCACCACCAATAGACCAGAAAGTACCCCATCTGGAATCGCGTGCGAAACGGGAGTTACCATCTCTACGAATACTTCCGGAAGCAAAATATTTTCCTTTGTAATCGTAGTTAACTCTAGAGAAAAAGCTTTCAATACGATAGCGATCTAATGAAGAAGTAGCAGAGTTAATGGTGGTGAAATTATTCAACTCAGTATTTCCAGACAAAGACTGTCCTTGCTTAAATCCACGTAAACCCAAGTCAAGTTGATTATAACTTTCATGACCTACCAAGGCATCTAATCTGTGGCTGCTGCCAAATCTTCTGCCATAATTTAAAATTTGACTTAATACCAATCCGGTTGATGAACCAAATTCACGATCAGCACGACCGGCAGGAGCTCCATCACCTACGAGCGTATTCTGGAAAGAACCATTGTATTGGTTTTCAAAATCCACGGAAACATTATTGGTGAATTTAAAATCACGCAAGAAAGTGATATCAGTATATTGTCTGGCACTCACTACTGTTCTTCTGAAATACTGCTCATTGAGCGTTGTTTCAGCCAGCGCATGTCGACCGGCAAATGCACCGCTGGGTCTGTTGGGAACGCCCATGGCTCCACCCATATTCCCCAGATCCCAGAAACGCATACCGGTTGTAGGATCTATCAAATAAGCACCAGTAGTCATATCATGTGCATATACAGGATAGATAGGTCCTATATTTCTGGAATAAAAGAATGGATTTACAAAGTTTGTACTTCCTCCATCACTGGCGGTATTAGAGCTGGAATAATTACCGGAAATATTCAACCCTGTTTTAAGCCAAGGTAATGGCTGCACGTTCATATTCAGTCTGGCTGTAAATCTTTCAAAGTCTGAACGTATCGTATACCCAGTTTCTTTTAGATAACCCATTGAGAAAAAGTAATCTGATTTATCGGCTCCGCCGCTGAAGTTTACGGAATAGTCTTTTCTAACCCCGTCACGCATGAGGTCTCTGGTCCAATCCAAATCATCTCCATAAATCAAACTTGCACTTGGATTCAGTTGTCCATTGACATCCACAATTGCATTATTGGGCACGTTAAAAGGATTATAGGACAATAAACCCTGAATACCGGTACGGGTAGTTAATCCAGATGCTACTCTGCTTGCAGAGTCCATTGAGATAGCTGCACCCGATGCAGGATATACCAATGAGTTACGGTAAGACTCCCACATCAATGGGTAATATTGAAATGCATCTACTCTTTCATATTCGGGTAAGCCTCTTGTTACTACACCCTGTAATCCTCTAACAGAAATATTGTTTCTGCCTTTGCGACCTTTTTTAGTGGTAATCATTACTACCCCATTCGCAGCTCTTGAACCATATAAAGCAGTAGCCGCCGCATCTTTTAAAATGGTAGTACTTTCTACATCATCCGGATTAATATTGGATGTTCCACCTACATAAGGCACACCATCTACCACAAATAAAGGTTCTGAAGTAGCATTGATAGAACCGAATCCACGAACACGGATACTGATACCTGATCCGGGCTGACCATTCGCTGTAGAAGTAACTACGCCCGGAATAGCACCTTCAATGGCTGCAGTTACATTCGAAATAGGACGTTTAGCATAATCGGCTGATTTGATTTGTCCTACAGAACCGGTTAATGTTTCTTTCTTAGCAGTACCATAAGCTACTACTACTACTTCATCCAAATTAGCATCTTCTCTTTTCAATGCTACAGTCATGGTTGGAGCAATGTTTAATCGCTGTGTGGCAAATCCTACATAACTAAATTCCATGGTTTTAGCCGAGGTGGGAACCACTATTCTAAAGGTTCCATCAGCAGTTGTTACTGTACCCGTAGCACCGGTTACCGTAACTGATACACCCGCAATAGGTGTTCCGTCTTTTTCATCCGTTACCTTACCGGTAATGGTTTTGTTCTGTGCCATTAACTGGGTAGCAGCCAGTAAAAAGCACAGTAAGACTGTGACAAGTTTTCTCATAAATCAGTTTTTAAAAATTAACGAAATGGTAATGAATCATGCAGGAGTAAGACATAAATATATTAAACAATGCTGCAAAAAACCATTTTACCGACTTTTTACCTTTTAACGGTTCTGATTACACCAAAGGTTATATGAAAAAATAGCTAATATAATAATGATAGTGATGAAGCCGATATGGCCTAAGGATTACATGAAAGCTTTGACATCATTGACTAGGCCTACTGAAGCCCATCAAAAAAGAGGAAGTCTCAAAAGTAAAAAGAAGGCTTTGAGAATCGCCTAAATGAAAACTTTCTCCATCAGGTACCCGAATAAAAAGAGGCTGTATCGGACTTTTGATACAGCCTCTTTTACAAGCACTTCGTTCAATGAAGTTGATATTAGTTGTTATCTACACACAATGGATTCAATAACAATTCAGTAGAAGAAATCGGCCAGATATATTGTTGAGCTGTTGGGGCAATTGCTCCCACACCTGGTTTAGCAGGTAATGGTAGACCCAATCTGGTAAGATCGGTTCCTCTTAATCCTTCTCCGAGGAACTCAATACGTCTTTCATTCACAATCGCATTGGCTAATGCATCTGCATTCGCAAAATTGAGCGGAGTGAAAATAGTAGTGGCATCTGAACGACCGCGAACTGCATTCAGTAATGCTATGGCTTGTGCATCTACCGTATTGGTTGAACGAACACGTGCTTCTGCTAAGTTTAATAATACTTCTGCATATCGGATTACTGGAGCCCAGTCTATGAAAGTAGAAGGTACACTATATTTGGTTAAATAGCTTTTTCCACTGAATACTTGTACGAAGCTTCTTCTTCTGTCAGTTGGTAACCATCCGGCATCTCCAATGATTCCTGTGGGCAATAAAGAGTATTCGCCATTACCACCATTGAATGCAGATGGACCATAATAATAACCCAATTGATTTTGTCCACCAGGTTGTTCATTAGAAGCAAACGGCATGGACAAGATAGATTCTGTAGTAGTGTAGTTCGATGTGAACATGGTTCTGTAATCTGCTTGTAATGCATGAGGAACACCCGTTGAAGCTACAAATGGTGCGGTTGCACTTACAATTTTGTTGGCTTCTGTGATAACATCTGCATAACGACGCATGCTCAATAATACCCTTGTTTTTAAAGCAATAGCAGTATTTCTATGTGCACGGGTAGTATTCAATGTTGCATTGGCTTGAGTCAATGGCAGATTCTGCTCAGCGAAATTAAGATCAGCTAATATCTGGTTATATACCTCAGCAACAGTAGCACGAGCCAATGCATAATCACCGGAACCGGTATTACCCGTTAAACGCAAAGGAACACCGGGTTTACTTCCGTTACCATCCCAGAATGGACGAGCGTACAATTGAAGTAAAGAATAATAACTCATTGCTCGCAGTAAGCGAGCTTCTCCCAAATAATTATTGGAGAGTGCAGCACCTACAACGCTGGTTCCTTTAGCTGCCATACCATCAATGAATACGTTGGCAAGATTGATCACATAGTATGCTCTTGACCAATGATTCAGTACACTGTTGGTTGAACTGTTACTTGGCGTATAGTTCCATACATCGAAACCAGTTACAACATTAGTACGTTCATTATTGAATTCTTCACCTCTAATATCGTTGAAGATCTGATAACGACCGCCATACATACCTGCATTTTTGATAGAGGCATAAATGGCACGTACCTGACCCTCCACTCTATCTTTACTGTCAAAGGCAGTAAGATCAGAGATGGCGTTCGTTGGAACAGGGCTTATGAATTTATCCTTGGCGCAGGAGGTTAATTGTACCACTGCTGCAGCCATGATTACATATAATATTTTATTTTTCATTTTCTGCTACATTAATAGTTTAACAATTAGAAGCCAATATTCAAACCTACGGTTAAGGTTCTTTGGTTGGCAACTGTGTTTCTGTCTACACCAAAGTTGGTAGTACCATTACCATTGGATGAAACCTCAGGATCTGGACCAGGATATTTGGTCAGGATCAACAGGTTATTTCCATTAACATAGAAACGAGCACTTGTGATCTTGATCTTTTCCAATAATGACTTTGGAAGATTATAGCCAACTGTTAATGTTCTCAACTTAACGAAATCACCTCTGAATACATTGATATCAAGCGGGAAAGAAGAACCATTCGATACGTTATCGCCAAATACGGGTTTTGGTATCGCTGTTACATCTCCTGCTTTTTGCCATCTATTCAAAATGGCTACTTCATTGTTCCAGAAACGCTGATCTCTCAAACCGGCTTGTGAACCGAAATAAATCCAGTTACCAAACTGATAAGTCAACAATGCAGTTAATTCAAATCCTTTGAAGCGGAAAGTATTTTCCCAACCACCAAAAATCTTAGCATGTGTATTCTTGTAAACCACCGCATCTGCGTTACTTACTGTAGGAGCAGTTGTTCCATCTGCATACATGAAACGTGCTTGTCCGGCAGGAGCCACATGCTGGAAGAATACTTCACGACCTTGAGCGTTGATAAAGATTCTGCGACCGGTTGCAGGATCTACTCCTTTTGTACGGGTAACAAAAATCATAGAGATGGGCTGACCCGGTACAGTAATGTTAGGATTTTCCAATCCACCGGTAGAACCGATGATACTGTTAATACCAGGAGCCAATGAATTTACTTTGTTATCATTGGTAGAGAGGTTGAAAGAAGTATTCCAGCTGAAATCCTTCTTCTGTACTGCTGAGAAATTTACAGCAAATTCTAAACCTCTGTTGTACATACTACCAATGTTCTGAGGAATGGTAGAAGGCAAACCAGCTGATGGAGGTTGTGGTACGAACAACAACAATCCATCGTTATCGCTATTATAGTAACCAATTTCGAAGGTCATTCGATCTTTCAGAATACCAAAATTGATACCTACATCGGTTTTTTTACTGGTTTCCCATGTTAAGTTAGGGTTACCTGCCTGACTATAAGCTACTGTACCATTTCCGCCATACAGTCCGGAAGCGAACTGAGACAGAGAAGCAAAGTTTCCAAGACCACCGATATTACCTACTTTACCATAACTGGCTCTCACTTTAAAGCTACTGAAAATACGATCTAGTTTAGCGGAAGTCCAAAACTTCTCGTTCATCACTTCCCAACCAGCAGATATGCCCCAGAATGTACCATACTTAGAGTTAGCGCCTAATTGAGAAGCACCATCTCTGCGGAGGTTAGCGGTTAAATAGTATTTACGATCGAAATTATATTGAACACGACCAAACTCAGAATAGAGATAGTTTTCACCGATACCCAACCCGGCAGCATTTGGCGTAGTCCATCCACCCTGAATGTTAGTGAAAGCTGGGTCATTTACTGTAATACGGTTCAAACCAAAACTGTTACCATCAGACTTTTGATGCTCAATACCAGCCAATGCACTTACATTGTGTTTTTCACCAAAAGTTTTATCAAATTGTAAAGTGGTAGTCCAAACCCATCTTTTATTCTTGCTAAACGTTGCAGTAACGGAACCGTTTGACGCAAACCCTTCCCCAGAAATCGGGTGGAAATAAGAGTCATTATCTGTAAGTACATAGTCAATGCCGTAGTTTGTCCTTGCCGTTAACCAACTGAAGGGTTTAACTTGAGCGTATACATTGCTGATAACATGTTCAATGTAGTTGTTGTTTCTATTCAGATCCAATTGAATAACGGGGTTGTTAAATCCAACCTGACCAACTCTGTTACCCATTACTCCAATTAAAGCTCCATTGTAATTGTAGGTACCATCATTGTTATAAGGAGAGATATTTGGTGCAGTAACTTGTACTACACGACCCAAACCTGCAGTTGCAAATGCATCACCCAATGAACCAGAACTAACTGCAGCCAGATTTTTTTCACTTGAATATTGAATCTTTCCTCCAATATTTACTGCTTTACCTACTTTATGATCAACATTCATGGTCAATGACAAACGCTGATAATCGTTTCTTTTAAGAATACCTTCCTGATTAGTATATCCTGCAGAAAAATAATAGTTGGTAGACTCATTGGCACCTGAAATACTGATCGTATTACTATGCTGTACACCAGTGCGGTACACATAGTCATACCAACGAGTGTTGATAGGTTGTCCATCAGGCCCATTTGTTAAAGCAAATGCGTTCGTAGCGGCATTGAATGTACCTGCATTACGTAAAGCTTCATTTTTAAAATCAGTGTATTGGAATGCATCTAACAACGTTGGTAAACGCTGAACCTGACTAAATCCAACCCAGCTATCTAAAGTAACTTTAGAACGACCGGATTTACCTTTTTTAGTGGTGATAAACAATACACCATTTGCAGCACGGCTACCATAGATAGCAGTTGCAGCCGCATCTTTCGCAACGTCTACACTTTCAATATCATTCGGATTAATGCTTGCCAGAATATTGCCAGCTGCACCACCAACGCCGCTAAAATCACCGGTAAACATTGGAACTCCATCCAGTACGATTAATGGATAAGATGATAAGGAAATAGAGTTGGTACCGCGAATACGAATAACCGGTGGTGCATTCAATACACCATTCGGAATATTCACCTGTACACCGGCAGCACGACCACCCAATGCCTGATCAAAACTTTGGGTTGGCTTGTTGGCCAATGCTTCCCCTTTTACACTGGCAATACTACCAGTGATCTCCTTTTTCTTTTGTGTACCATAACCTACTACCACCACTTCAGACAATGACTTGTCTTCTTCAGTCATACTGACAGTTATGGAATTCTTGTCAGAGATGCTGGCGTCTAGAATGTTAAAGCCAACATAAGTGAAACGAAGGGAACGGACATTTGCTCCTACCTGAATGGTAAAATTGCCCGCATTGTCTGAAACTGTTCTCCTGTCTGAGCCAGCAGAAACGGTCACACCGGTAAGTGGTGTCCCTTTTGAGTCCGTTACCTTTCCTGTGAGGGTACGGCTCGTTTGTGCCTGAAGTTGTGTCATTAATAGCACAACACTGGCAACAAGTGCCAATAATTTTCTCATGCGCATCTTAGTTTAAGGTTTATAGAAGTGTTAAATCTAGACAGTACGAGGCTAAAAAACGCTGTTTGGGAGAGGAAAAAGAGGGTTAGATAAACATATTTTTTTTATTTATCTATGTAAAAAGGTGATAAACAATTAAAAATATTCTTGAGACTTTAGAAATTCATTCGCGAATTTCTAAAGCCGCTTTAAACAAGTTTTCTATTTTTTAGTCTTTTTCCGTAAATGTAAAATCAAAACCGGTAGAAGTATCAGATTCGTGAGTGTTCCTGTAATCAATGTTAAAGATGTAAGCCATCCCAATGCTTTAGTACCACCAAAGTCACTTATACAAAAAATTATAAAACCGGCAATCAACACCAATGATGTGTAAATGATACTAATGCCTGTATGTTGTATTGTTTGCACCAGTGTTTGCGGCACTTGATAATTATAATGGGGTAACTCCTGTTTATAGTTAATGAGAAAACGAATGGTGACATCAATCGCAATACCAAGTGCTACGCTAAAAACTAGAACCGTAGAGGGCTTCAGCGCTATTCCTACCCAACCCATGACCCCAGCTGTGATCAAAAGAGGAATTAGATTGGGGATAAGAGAACAAAATAGTATTCTGATCGAACGAAACAGATACAGCATACAAATTGTGATTAATAAAAATGCCCAGAAAATACTTTCTTTCAACCCCTTGATGATAAAACTCGACCCTTCCAAAAAAGTAATGCTACTACCCGTAAAACTGATATGGTACGAAGCAGTATCAAATATTTCTTTGGCTTTCTTTTCATAATCTGCAATCAGCAGTGGTAGTTTTACACTACCTACATCTTTCATATTTACAGTGATACGAGCTACTTGTTTACTACTATCCATAAAATTGCTGATGATTTTTGATACACCCGTCTCTGCTGTCTTTCCACTATCACCAGATTGTCGCAAGTACGGACCCATAAATGCAAGATCTCCTTCGTACGGAATAGCATAACTCAAAATATCTCCATCATAATATGCCTGTTTTGCAAATTTTAATCCTTCTGCGAAAGACAATGGTCTTGCAGCTTCAGGGGTAGCACCAATATACGCAGATAGTTCATCGATCTTTGAAATGGGTTGGGTGGTTCTGAGTAGCCCGTTTTTCTTTTTTGTATCAATCAAAATCTCCAATGGCATTACACCACCAAAATTTTGTTCAAACCATTTCAGATCGGTATATATTTTATCTTGTTTGGGAAGATCGTCTACAATAAACCCTTCGCTTTTTAATCTAAATAATCCCGCAATTGCTACAACGCTGATTACAATGGTTACACCGTATACCCAACGTGCATGCTGAAAGGTCCATCTTTCAATTCTTACCAGTAATTTTTCTAAAAATTTATTGTCCAGGTAACGTACATGTTTGGGCTGCGGAGGTTTGATATAACTAAGAACAACGGGTATAAAAATCAATGAAATCAGAAATAATGCCATGATATTAATTCCGGCGACCGCTCCAAATTCTTGTAGCAATGCACTTTTTGTTAATGCAAATACAGCAAAACCGATGGCAGCAGCAATGTTACAGAACAAGGTTACAATCCCCATTCTTCCTACCATGGTAACCAATGCTTTTTCTTTATCACCGGTATCCCGGTAAGCAGTATGATATTTATTGAGGAAATAAATACAATTCGGAATACCAATGACTACAATCAAAGGTGGTATTAGGGCAGTTAGCAATGTAATCTTATAACCCAATAGAACAATGGTTCCTAAACTCCATACTACACCAATTCCCACCACAATCAAACTCATGAACATGGTACTAAATGACCGAAAGAAAATAAGCAATGTAATGGCAGACAATAATAAGGATCCAATCAAAAACCAATTCATTTCATCTTTAATCCTATTACCAATCGTTGTTCTAATGTATGGGAGTCCACTTATGTGTAACGTTGATCCTGTCTTATCCTCAAATAATTTTAATTGTGCTATTATATCGTTGATCAATCTGGTTCTGCTCTTACTATTGATTGTATCTCCATTCACAGAAATTCCCATTAAATAGGAATGAGAAGAATCACTATATAACAATGTTTTGTAAAAGGGAAGATTTTCAAAGATCATTCGGTTACTATCTAGTACAGCCTGATCAGTATAAGGTGTATTGAAAATTTTCTCGGGAACCAGTTTTGCATTTTCACGATCGTTTCTCAGACTCACTGCATCAGGAATACTGAGGATACCTGTTACGCCTTTTATCTTTTTTATTTCCTGATGAAGTTGTGCTACTTCATTAAAATAAGTTGTTTGATAAAATGAATCGCTATCAAATCCAACCACCATCATGTTTCCATCGCCACCAAACTTCTTGAGGAATGATTGATAATCCTGGTATTTGGGATTATCCGTTGGTATTGCTCTTGTAAACTCATAACTCAATTTTACTTGTGTTGCATAATAAGTCATGATTCCTGTAGAAAGGATCAACAATAACAGCAATGAAAATCTATACTTTATAATAAATTGACCGAGTCTATACCACATTTTCGTAAATAGTCTTTTTCTTAATATATAAACAATAGAGTGAGTGTGAGTAATCTTGTAGTTGTAATCCTACAAAGAAAAGAAGATTCTGTCATATAGAATAACATGGCTTAGCCGTCTTAGTTGTGTAGATTGCATTGACCTATGAAAGCTGTTTCAGAAAATCGGAGTCCTATCCGCCCGATTTCTGATTAACATCTTATATCCAATATCCATGACTCCCCAAAAGTACACATACCGTGTTGTGCTCTTGCTTTGTTGTCTATATACCTCTTCAATGGTAAAAGGGCAAGGCACTTGTTCAAGCAGTGCTTTAGCACCGGTTTTTTCACAGACATTCGGACAAGGTGCTAATTCTTCTTCCAAAACCACCGTACCCTCAGGTTTCACTACCAATTATTCATTCCAAAGCAGTGGTGCATTGGATGATGGCAGGTATATCGTAACACCACGTGTTCAGAACTCCGGTCGAAACGATTGGGCTGTTGGTTCAGACCATACCGGCAATTCGAATGGTAATATGTTTCTCGTGAATGCCGGAACAGGCGGCTCTGTTTTTTTTACACAACAGGTCGATAATCTTTGTCCGGGTTCTACTTATAATTTTTCTGCATGGCTTGCCAATGTTAATACTACCAGTCATACCCTACCTATTTGTGGCAGCGGTTATGTATATCCGAATGTTACATTCAATATCAAGAATACATCAGGCACTATATTGGCTACATATAGTACAGGAAATCTTCCGCTTACTGCCAATCGAACTGTAGCTCCTAATTGGCAGCAATATGGTTTTAGCTTTGCTCTTCCTTCAGGTACCACTTCATTGATATTGGAAATGGTAGATGCCTACGGTGGTCAGCCTCAGTGTGGAAATGATCTTGCGATTGACGATATTCTTTTTACTGCCTGTACGCCCACTGCTACCATTTCATTTAGCAACGGAACCACTGTTTGTGCAGGAACCAGCACAACCATCAATGCTGCTATTGTCAACAACCCTTTCACATCTCCTGCCTACCAATGGCAGAAAAGTACCGATGGCGGTACCACTTGGTCAAATATCGGCACAGCAGGTACTTCCAGCAGTTATACCATTAACAGTGTTACCAGTACCGATGGTGCTGCTTATCGCGTAATTGTTGGTCCGGATGTGGCCAGTTTATCTTCCAGCACTTGTATTACAGCATCAGCTGCGGTGTCACTTACTGTTGCATCGGTTAAACTGAATGAAGATGTCATTGAATGTAACAATGGTATTACCAGTTATTCAGCATCTGATGCTTATTATAAAGTTACTTATAGTAATACCAATGCTGGTAATAGCTATCTCTGGTCAGTATCTAGTTCAGGTTCATGGAGTTTTCAGGGTTCACACAGCCCCTCTTCACAATATCCCCGTTTTCAATTCAACAGTTCTGCTGCATATACTGTAAGCGTTCAGTTTACCACCAATGGTGTAAGTTGTAGTGATACACAGGTTGTATTTAAAAATGCAGTGGCACTTGCCAGTATTCTCAATTCAAAAGACACTTCTATTTGTTACAACACAAATTCTGTACCACTGTCGGGCAGTATTTCATACGTTACCAATAACTATACTTGGAGTACATCGGGAACCGGCACCTTTTCAAATGCCAATTCATTGAACCCAACTTATACACCCAGTCTTGCAGACAAACAAAGTGGTTTGGTAAAACTCTATTTCACAGGAACATCTACTTATAATGCCACCGGTAATTGCGGAAGCAATACGAGTAAGGATTCTATGATCCTAAGAATTTATCCGAATAATACCGGCACCAATACAAGTACAGCTATATGTTCCAATCAACTATTGACGCATACGCCGTCTTCTACACAACCGGGTAGTACTTTTTTATGGACTTCTGCTTTTACGAGTGGCTCAGGTAGTGGCAATACAGCCAGTGGTTCAGGGAATATCAGCAATTTGTTAGTGAATGCATCCTCTACTACTGCAGCTGTAGTAACCTACACCATCACTCCATATTATGCAGGTTGTGCGGGAGCGCCCTACACGCTTACAGTTACTGTAAATCCTAATCCAACGCTTACCATTACCAATACAACAACAGAAATATGTTCCGGTGTTGCTACCAATATTCAGTTAAGCAGTTCTTTAGCCGGTTCTTTATTTTCTTGGACATCTTCCATTGTTTCAGGTACTGCAAGTGGTCATTCATCAAATGCTACTGCTTCATCTGTGAATACCATCACTGACATTATCACGAATACATCTACCTCTAATGCAATTGTTCGATACCGGATCACAACCGTTTCTGCGAATGGTTGTATCGGCATTGATTCAACTGATATTACTATCAAACCAAATCCAACAATTGCTGCTGCCGGTACTGATCTGCAATTATGTAACCTTTCATCAACGCAGCTTAGTGCCAATACTCCTATTGTTGGTAACGGAACCTGGACAATGGCTTCCGGTCCTTCCACCGTAACATTCAGTAACGCTTCACTTGCTACTAGTACTGTCAGCGGATTGGTTCCGGGAACTTATGTATTTGTTTGGAGCATCGCAAATAGCCCCTGCGCTGTTTCAAGAGATAGTGTGAATGTGATCATCAGTCCGGAAACAGTGGCGGGTACACTGTCCAGCAATATGAATGTTTGTTTTGGTAGTAATTCGGGTACACTTTCACTCACAGGTTATACCGGCAATATTATTCGTTGGGAATTTTCAACTAATGGCGGTACCAACTGGACATCGATTGCCAACACAAGTAATACGCATTCATTTAATAATCTTACAGTATCAACTATTTTCAGAGCTGTTGTTCAAAGTGGCAGTTGCAACAGTCAGTTTTCAAATACAGTAACAATTACTGTTGATCCTTTAACTGTTCCAGGAACATTAAGCGGAACTACAACAGTTTGTTCTGGCAGTAATTCAGGCGTTCTCACACTTAGTGGATATACCGGAAATATTATTCGTTGGGAAGCTTCTACAGATGGTGGTCTCACTTGGCCTACAAGCTATGCTGTAAATACCAATACTTATACTTTCAGTAATCTTACTCAAACAACCACATTTAGAGCAGTTGTGCAAAGTGGAAGCTGTTCTATTGAATATAGTAATGCGATTACTATAACTGTTTCACCACTTACTGTTCCCGGCACATTGGGTAATAATGCCACGGTTTGTGCTACCGCAAACAATGGCTCATTAACATTGAATGGTTATAATGGTACTATTCTGAACTGGGAGTTTTCAGTGAATAATGGTAGTAGCTGGTCTGTTATCTCCAATACCACTAATACACAGAGCTATACAAATCTTACTACTACCACCCAATACAGAGTTAATGTACAAAGCGGTGTTTGCCCACCCCAGTATTCCAATACAGCTACTGTTACAGTAGTTCCTCCTGTTGAAACACCCAATGCCGGAAATGATTTTGGTGTATGTAATGTAGCTGCAACTACTCTAAATGCAACAGCTCCCGGTTCCGGAAGCGGAAGTTGGTTACTGATCAGTGGTCCGTCAGCTATAAGTTTTACCAATGCGGCCGATGCTCATACCACTGTCAATGGTTTGGTTGCAGGTACTTATCAGTTTGAGTGGACCATCAGTAATGGTGTTTGTACAAATTTGAAAGATACTGTTATTGTTACTGTTTATCCTGCAACGGTTCCGGGCACTTTATCTGCCAGTAATACTGTTTGTGCAACAGCTAATAGTGGTACACTATCTCTCGCCGGTTTTACTGGTAATATTCTCCATTGGGAAGCTTCTACTGATAATGGAACTTCTTGGACCAATATTGCTAGCACTACCAATACACTCAACTTTACCAATCTTTCTTCCACTACGCAGTACAGAGTATCTGTACAAAGTGGTGTTTGTGCTCCACAGTATTCCAATATCATTACTGTTACTGTACTACCTGCTGTAACTACTGCCAATGCAGGTACTGATACACATGTTTGTTTCACTACTGCCACCATTCTTGCTGCCAATACGCCTACAAATGGTACCGGTACTTGGTCGGTTCTTTCGGGTGCTCCTTCTGCTGTTAGCTTTACCAATGCGAATAATCCTAATTCAACTGTGAATGGATTAGTGGTAGGTACTTATCAGTTTGTATGGACCATTTCGAATGGTACTTGTACTGATTCAAAAGATACCGTTGCTATTACTGTTGATCCACAAACTGTTCCCGGCACTTTATCTGCCAGCACTACTGTTTGTGCAACAGCTAATAGTGGTACACTATCTCTCGCCGGTTTTACAGGTAATATTCTCCATTGGGAAGCTTCTACGGATAATGGTACTTCTTGGACCAATATTGCTAACACTACCAATACAATCAACTTTACCAATCTTTCTTCCACTACTCAATACAGAGTATCTGTACAAAGTGGTGTTTGTGCTCCACAATATTCCAATATCATTACTGTTACTGTACTACCTGCTGTAACTACTGCTAATGCAGGTACTGATACACATGTTTGTTTCACTACTGCCACTATCCTTGCTGCCAATACGCCTACTAATGGTACCGGTACTTGGTCGGTTCTTCCGGGTGCTCCTTCTGCTGTTAGCTTTACCAATGCGAATAATCCTAATTCAACTGTGAATGGATTAGTGGTAGGTACTTATCAATTCGTATGGACCATTTCGAATGGTACTTGTACAGATTCAAAAGATACCGTTGCCATTACTGTTGATCCACAAACAGTTCCCGGTACTTTATCTGCCAGTACTACTGTTTGTGCAACAGCTAATAGTGGCACCCTATCTCTCGCCGGTTTTACAGGTAATATTCTCCATTGGGAAGCTTCTACTGATAATGGAACTTCTTGGACCAATATTCCTAACACTACCAATACAATCAACTTTACCAATCTTTCTTCCACTACGCAGTACAGAGTGTCTGTACAAAGTGGTGTTTGTGCTCCGCAGTATTCCAATATCATTACTGTTACTGTACTACCTGCTGTAACTACTGCCAATGCAGGTACTGATCAGTCAATTTGTAATGTTACCGGTATCACCCTGAATGGCAATAATCCTACGTCAGGAGCAGGTACATGGTCTGTTCTTTCAGGAGCACCTTCAATTGTTACTTTTACCAATGCAGCTAGTCACAATACCACTGTAACAGGTATGGTTGCCGGTACTTATCAATTTGTATGGACGATTTCTAATGGTACCTGTACCGATTCAAAAGATACCGTTCAAGTAGTAATTCATCCTCCTTCTGTACCTGGTAATATCACTGCTGAAGCCACTGTTTGTGCAATTGCTAATAATGGAACACTTACTTTGATAGGTAATACAGGTAATGTTATCAGATGGGAATCTTCTACTAATTATGGTGCTTCCTGGACTACACTGAGTAACACTACCAATACACTGGATTATAATAACCTCAGTTCAACGACTACATTCAGAGCTGCTGTTCAGAACCAAAATTGTCCGGCATTATATACCAATCTCAACACCATTACAGTTCTACAACCTGTAACACCTGCGAATGCAGGACCTGATACTACATTCATCAATGGTGTATCGAGCTATACACTCAATGGTAATATACCAAGTTCAGGAACAGGTGTATGGTCAGTGGTACCGGGTGCTACCTCACCACTTAATTTTTCAGGAATCACCAATCCGAAAGCAACCATTACAGGTCTTGATTATGTTCATGGTACGCCACCAACAGACGGAAAATATTTACTGGTATGGACAATCTCAAATGGTTATTGTCCTGTTTCGAGAGATACCATGCAGATTACAGTGCAACCACCAACAAATCCGGGTATCATCGGACCCGATGCAGTGGTTTGTACGGGTAATAACAGTGGTACTTTACAGCTCACCGACTATCTCGGAAACATTCTTCAGTGGGAGCTCTCTGTTACTAATGGTGCTACATGGACTGTGATTTCTTCTACGATAGGTACCAATCAAGATACTTACACGTATAATAATCTTACGCAGACAACTTTATTCAGAGCGCTGGTAAAAAATGGTGTGGGTGCTGAATTGTATTCAGGTATTGCAGCCACTGTTACAGTGCTTGAATTGGTAACTCCAGCCAATGCTGGTCCAGATCAGTTCCTGTGTAATACAACATCTACAACACTCGCAGGCAATAGCCCTACTTCGGGAATGGGAACATGGTCTGCTCTTCCCGGTAACCCTACTGCTGTATCTTTTTCGAACGCAGCAGACCCTAATAGTGTTGTGAGTGGTTTAAGTTTCGGTACCTATCATTTTGTATGGACGATCTCAAATGGTATTTGTTCAGATTCTCAGGATACGGTAGCCATTACTATACAACAACCAACTGTAGCTGGTACTATCAGTGCAGATAATACTGTTTGTATTACAAGCAATAATGGAACCTTACAGCTTACCGGTTTCTTTGGAAGTATCGTACAAACCGAATATTCTACGGATAATGGTATCACATGGGTAAGTGTTACAAATACTGCCAATCAAAGTACAATCAGCTATACCAATCTTACACAAACAACACAGTACCGCAGCCAAATAAAAAATGGTGTTTGTCCTGCATTGGTAACGAATATTGTTACGGTTACCGTATTACCGGAAGTTACTCCTGCCAATGCAGGTGTAGATCAGGTAATATGTAATTCAACAGCTGCAACATTGAATGCTAATAATCCTACTTCAGGAACAGGCATATGGACAGTTCTTCCCGGAGCACCCTCTATTGTAAGTTTTACCAATGCTGCTGACCCGGCAACAACCGTTAATGGGCTTACCTATGGTACTTATCGTTTTGTATGGACGATCTCGAATACACTTTGTGCCAGTTCTTCCGATATTGTTGAAATACGTATTGTACCACCAACTATCGCAGGTAACCTTGTAGCTTCTGCAACTGTATGTGCCACTAACAATACTGATATACTCACTTTATCAGGTAATAACGGTAGCATCATCCGTTGGGAATATTCAACCAATAATGGTGGATCATGGAATAATATTTCCAATACTACCAACACTCATACTTACAACAATCTCAATACCACCACTACTTACAGAGCGCTGAATCAAAATGAAATTTGTCCCGCATTGTATTCCAATGATGTTACCATCACTGTAATTCCACCTGTTACTCCGGCCAACGCAGGTACTGATCAAGTACTGTGTAATGTAAATTCGATAACACTCAATGGTAATACACCTACATCAGGTACGGGTACATGGACACTGGCTGCCGGTGCTCCTTCAAC